>NZ_JBPQTX010000477.1:0-3727 GCF_051386555.1 Streptomyces sp. URMC 126 | reverse complement strand
GTGCGGACGCCCGCCACCCGGTCGTGGGGGAGCCCGCCGGGGGCCGGCAAAGGACGGGAGGTCGGCCGGGGTGCCCGGGCGAGGCGGTCGGCCCGGTCGTGCCCGGGGTCCGGGTCGGCCGCCGGCGGGGCCGTACGGCCGGGAGGGGCCGCCGCCGGCGCGGCGGCGGCCGAGGTGACGGCCGGAGCGAGGCCCGGGACGAACAGGGCCGCGGCGAGGGCACCGGTGGCCAGGGAACGGCGGACAGGTCTGTGTCGGGACACCGTTGTCTCCAGAGTGGGGGGACGGGTGAAGGGCCGAACTCCCGCCGGGCCGTGGGGTGCTGAGGGGGGCGGGACGGCCATCGCGGCGCTGTGTGATGTGTAACGTAGTAATGTGACATTGCATTGACAAGGTGTCCGCAGCAGGCGAAGGCGAAGTGGCGGAGGGAGCGGCCTTCCCGGCCCCGTCCGTTCGTTCGGAGGGCGCCGTCCGCGCCCCGGTGGCAGCCTGGAGCCATGACCCCCAAAGATTCGGCGAGTCCACGGGGCGGCCGGAGCGGACCCGCTCCGGACGGGCCCCTGCCGCCCGGCCAGCACGTCACCGCCCTGGAGCGCTTCGGTCCGCCGCAGTTCGCCGACCGCCACGTCGCCGTCCCCGAACGGCCGGTCCTCGCCGTGGGCGGCGACGTGGCGCGCCCGGCCCAGTTCGACCTGGACGACCTCCTGCGCCGGGCCGCCCCGCGCCGCACGCGCCACGGCGACCTGCACTGTGTGTCCACCTGGACCGCACGGGACCTGACCTGGGAAGGCGTGCCCTTCCACGCGGTGGAGCGGCTGATCGCCGAGACCGTACGGCCCCATCCGCGCGCCCGCTGGCTGCTGGTCACCGGACTGGACGGCTACCGCGACTGCCGGCCCCTCGCCTCCCAGGACGACGGCGTCCTGCTGGCCGACCGGCTCGACGGCGCTCCCCTCACCGCCGCCCACGGCGCCCCGGTGCGGCTGGTGGCCCCCGAGGAGTACGGCTACAAGAGCGTCAAGCACGTCGTCGCCCTGGAGTACCGCCGCCGCTACGCCGCCCCCTCCACCCGGCTGCTCCAACACCCCTACGGCCGGGTCGCCCGGGAGGAGCGCAGCAGGTTCCTCCCGGGGCCGGTGTGGCGCCGGCTGTGGGCGCTGGCGCTGCCGTGGATGCGACGGCGGTACCGGAAGGCCTGATCCGCGCGGTGGGCGGGCGCCGCCGCCGCTCATCGCCGAACGCGGCTCCGGCCCGACGTCAGCCCGCCCGGGTGCGCGTCCCCCCACCGTGCGGTGCCGCCGGTTTCCCTTCCGGTGCCGTCCGCCCCACGCCATCATGTGGGGACCAGGCACCGGACTCGGGGAGGGACGACGCGTGAGCGTTTTCGGCAAGGGCATCGAGAAGGCCGAGGTACGGCTGAAGTGGGACCCCGCGCCCCCCGGTGCCGACCCGCACGACCTCGACCTCGTCGTCGCCGTCCTCCGGGCCGACGACCCGCACGGCGCCCCGGCCCAGCTGGTGCACTTCGGCCGCCGCTCGCCCGACGGCACCGTCACCCTCAACCGCGACAGCCGCAACGGCAAGGGCCTGGGCTGGGACGAGGTGATGACCGTCGAACTGGTCCGGATGTCCGAGGCCAACGGACGGGTCGTGGTCGGCGTGGCCGCCCAGCAGACCGACGGCCGGCTCACCTTCGCCGACGTGGCCGGGCCCCGGGTGCAGATCGTGGCCGGCTACGAGGTGCTGGCCGAGCAGGACTTCGCCGCAGTCGGCGCGGCCACCGCCGCCACGGTCGGCGAGTTCGTCCGCGACGCCGCCGGGCTGTGGTCCTTCCGCCCGCTCCTCCGCGGCTTCGACGCCGACCCGGAGACCTTCGCGGAGACCATGGGCTCGGTCTGACGGGCGCGGGGCCTCCTCGGCGCCCGCGCTCGCGGACGGTGACGGCAGGGCGTCAACGGGTGACGTAGCGGAGCTGTCCGGCCCAGGGCCGGAATGGTGGACTCCGGTCAGCCGCCCGGAACAGGTACCTTTGGCCACGGACCGGATGTACGGGCGGGTTCGTGACCAGGTTCGTTCCGGCCTGCGGAACGGCCCACGCCGCGGACGGCGGAGACGATCCGCGCTCCTCGGAACCCCCGGAATCCGCTCCGCCGCTGTCCGGTCGGACAGCGGGCTCCGTCGCACCCCACGAAGACGTCGAGGCATGAACGTTTCTCACACCGGCCCGCACGGCGCCGACGCCACCACCGGCGCCCCGGCCGGCCGCACCACCCGGGTGGCTGTCCTGGTCACCGCCCTCCTCACGGCCTGCATCGCCTTCCAGCTGAACGCGAGCATGCTCAGCCCCGCGCTGAAGAGCATCGAGGACAGCCTCGGTGCCACCTCCGCGGAGATCGGTCTCACCCAGACCGCGTTCTTCACCTCGGCGGCCCTGTTCTCCCTGTTCCTCCCGCGCCTCGGCGACATCCTCGGCCGCCGCAAGGTGCTGGTCGGCATGCTCGCCCTGATGGCCGTGGGCTGCGTGGTCGCCGCGCTGGCGCACAGCGTGCCCGTGCTGTTCCTGGGCCGCGTCATCCAGGGCGCGTCCGGCCCGACCGTGCCGCTCTGCCTGATCATGCTCCGCGTCGAGGTGCCCGAGCCCAAGCGCTACGGCACCCTGCTCGGCGTGATCACCGCCGTCAACGGCGGCATCGCCGGCGTCGACTCCCTCGGCGGTGGCTACCTCGCCGACCACCACGGTTTCCAGTCGGTCTTCTGGGCGATGGCCGTCGTCGCCCTCATCGCCACCGTCATGGTCGCCACCATGACCCCCGAGACCCGGGTGCCGTCGGCCCGCCGGATGGACTGGCCGGGCGTCGGCCTCCTCGTCGTCTCCGTCGGCTCGCTGCTCGTCGCCCTCAACGAGGCCGGGAAGCTGGGCGCCGCGAACTGGACGCTCGTCGTCGGCCTCGTCGTGGTGGCCGCGGTCGCCTTCGCGCTCTTCTGGCGCACGGAGGACCGCTCCCCGCACCCGCTGGTCGCCATCCGGCACCTGAAGCAGCGCTCCACCTGGGCGACCCTGCTGACCACCGTGCTCACCATGACCGGCGTGTTCGCCGTCATGAACGGCCTGATCCCGGCGTTCGCGCAGGACGCCCAGGCGGGCCTCGGGATGAGCGCGAGCGAGTCCGCGTGGTGGACCCTGACCCCGTACGCGCTCGCCGGACTCGCCATGGGCCCGCTGGCCGGGCGGCTCGCCGCCACCTACGGCTACGGACGGGTGCTGCGGCTGGGCCTCGTCGGCGCGGTGGCCTCGGTCGTCCTGATGATCGTGACCGTGCCGGCCGACTCGCGGGTCCTGCTGCTGGTCACCTCGCTCCTGGTGGGCGTCACCTACGCGGGTGTGGCCAACATCGTCCTCAACGGGCTGGGCATCGTCCTGTCGCCCAAGGAGAACCCCGGGTTCCTGCCCGGCCTGAACGCCGGCGCCTTCAACCTCGGCGCCGGGCTCAGCTTCGCCGCGCTCTACGCCGTCAAGACGGCCACGGCGCCCTCCGACGCGTCCTCGCCCGGCGGGTACGTCACCGGCATGATCGCCGGTGTGGTGATCCTGGCCGCCGCGATCGGCACGTCGTTCCTGATCCCGAAGCCGGTGGAGGCCGAGGCGCACGACTGAGGCGCCCGCCCGGCCCGGTTCCCCCGGCCCTCCTCCCGTGGGGGGGGGGGGGGGGGGGGGGGGGGCGGGGGG
>NZ_JBPQTX010000476.1:0-3756 GCF_051386555.1 Streptomyces sp. URMC 126 | reverse complement strand
CCCCGGCACCTCCCGCGCACCTCCCCCGGGCGTCACACGGGCAGCACGGGGCACCACGCAGGCATCACGCGGGCGTCACGCGGGCGCCTCGGAAGCCACCGCACCGGTCTCCTCCCGCACCGCTCCCTCCGCCGGCGCCCCGTCCCCCGGCAGCCCGTCCCCCGGCGAGGTCACGCACCAGCACAGCACCGCGTTGAGCGACAGCAGGCCCGCGTAGATCCACATCAGCCCCTCGAAGCCGAACGACCCGTACGTCACCGTGCCGATCAGCGGCCCGACGGCGACGCTCAGCCCCGCGCCCAGCGTGTACACGCCCATCACCTGGCCGCGCCGCTCCGGGGCCTGGGCCACCATCATCGCCGGCAGCGGTACGTACCCGGCCAGCCCGGCGCCGTAGACGGCGACCGCGACGGCCGCCGGCAGGAAGGCGTGGCCGGCGGCCGCGGGCAGGTAGTAGCACAGCAGGCAGCCGACGGCGCCGAGGACGCCGCCGAACAGCGCGCAGGTCTTGCGTCCGCTCCAGTTGTCGCCGAGCACGCCGAAGACCAGCAGGGCGCCGAGGTTGGCGACCATCATGACGACGAGGAGGGTGTTCCACTCGCCGTCGCCGAACCCGAGGTCCCGGACGAAGAAGGGCATGAAGACCCACATGCCGAACGACGGTGTGGTGTTGACGAGCCGGATCACGAGGCTGATGCCGAGCTTCGGCTTCTCGAACAGGATCCGGAAGGTGCCCGCCAGTTCGCTCCGCGCGTCCCGGCCCGGCGCCAGCCCGTCGAAGCCGGTCCGCTCCCTGAGCAGCAGCAGGACGACGAGGGAGCCGGCGAGCACGACGGCGAGGGAGAGCCACAGCGTCCGGTAGAAACCGAGGGCCGGGGTGGCGGCGGCGAAGACGAAGGAGCCGATGATCGGGTAACCCGCGCTGTAGGAGAACCAGAACCAGCCGACGGCCTTGCTCTGGTGGTCCCGCGGGGCGACCGCCATGATCCAGGACAGGAAGCCGTAGGCGAACATCGGGTAGCCGAAGCCGCGCAGGCCGTACGTGACCATGACGAGCCAGTAGTTCTCCGCCGGGACCGCCACGGCCAGCATCAGCACGTGGAAGACCACCCAGGCGGCGGCGCCCGCGGCCATGACGCGGCGCGGTCCCCACCGGTCCGAGAGCAGGCCCGCGCCCAGGAAGGAGGCGATCGCGGCGGTGACGCCGTAGACCGTGATGATCGCGCCGGCGCCCGTCTCGGAGAAGCCGAGGTCGTCGCCGAGGTACTTGGACAGGTAGCTGGTCTCCACGCCGTCGCCGATCATGAAGAGCAGAACGCCGGTGTAGCCCCAGGCGAGGACGCGGGGTATGCCGAGCCGGTCCAGGACGTGTCGCGGGCGGGCGGCCGGGCCGGTGGTGCCGGTTGTGGGCGTGCTCATGCCCGTCCGTCCTCTCCGGCCCGAGTGCCCTCTGCCGTCCGGGCGTTCTCTTCCGCCCGTGCCCGCTCTCCCGGCCGTACGCCCTCTCCCTCCCGTGCACTCTCTCCCGCCGCAGGAGACGACGGGGCCGCCCCGGGCCGCGCGCCGCCCGGCGCGATGTGGAGTTTGCGGCCGGTTCCGGCGCGGAAGGCGGCCACCGCCTCGTCGAAGCCGTCGAGCCCGTACACGTGGCTGACCAGCGGATCCAGGTCGAGCCCGGCGGCGAGCAGGTCGATCGCCGGCTGGAAGCTGTGGTGCACCGCCATCGAGCCGATGATGTCGATCTCGCGGTTGTAGACGGCGAACGGCGAGAACGCCGCCGTGCGGGCGGGGTCCGCCACCCCGAACTGGAGGAAGGTGCCGCCCTTGCGGACGCGGGTGAGCCCGTCCTCGATCGCCGCGACCACGCCGGTCGCGTCGATCACCACCTCGAAGCCCTCCGGGCGGCCGAGGGCGGCGGCGTCCGTCGCCACGGCGTCGGCCGCGAAGGACCGGGCGAAGGCCAGCCGGTCGGTGTTGACGTCCACCATCGAGACGGAGGCGGCGCCCGCGCCGCGGACCACCGCGGCCATCATCAGGCCCATGGTGCCCGCGCCGTACACGAGGTAGTGCTCACCCGGCCGGCGGGGCAGCCGATTGAGGCCGTGCACCGCGCAGGACAGCGGTTCGACCAGGCCGGCGGCCGCGTCCGACAGGCCGTCGGGCAGGACGTACGCGCAGCGGGCCGGAACCGCCACCAGTTCCGCGAAGCCGCCGTCCCGGGTGACGCCGACCGCGCTGTAGTTCTCGCACAGGTTGCCGCGGCCGATGCGGCAGTAGTGGCAGGCGCCGCAGGGCAGGTTGGGGTCGACGGCGACGCGGGTGCCGACCGGGGGCCCGGCCACGCCCGGGCCCAGTGCCACCACCCGGCCGGTCAGCTCGTGCCCCGGCACCAACGGGTAACGGACGGACGGGAGTTCACCGCCGAGGATGTGCATGTCCGTGCCGCACAGGCCGCACGAGGACACTTCGACGACCACCTCACCGGGCCCCGGCCGGGGATCGGGCACTTCGGTCACCTCGGCTTGTCCCGGACCGGTGACGACGACTGCGCGCATGGGCTCGCTCCTCACTTCCTCGTGTGGTGGCGGGACCGTAACCGGCACGTAAACGCTTGCGCAAGCGTTTACGTCCACGAGGTCATGGGGTAACTTCGACCGGTCGGACGACATCGGGGAAGATCAGGGACAGGCGGCGGTGCCGCGCGGCGGCGCACGGGGAGGCTCGGGACATGGCAACGATGGCGGATGTGGCCCGGCACGCCGGGGTCTCCGTGGCCACCGTCTCGCACGTCCTCAACGAGACCCGCCCGGTGCGCCCGGCCACCCGCGACGCCGTCCGGGCCGCCATCGCGGAACTGGGCTACACCCACAACACGCTGGCCCGTTCCCTGGTGACCTCCCGGACGAGGTCGATCGGGCTCGCCGTCTCCGCCGCCGGAAACCCGTACTTCACCGAGATCTTCCAAGGCGTCGAGGCGAGCACGCTGGAGGCCGGCTACAGCCTGCTGACCGCCGATCCGCACGACGATCCCGGACACGAGCTGAAGACCGTCCGGCTGCTGCACGAGCGGCGCGTCGACGGCATGATCATCGCCCCGTCCGCCGATCCCGCCGCGCTGCTCGACCACTTGGCGCGGACGCGGGTGCCGGCCGTCTTCCTGGACCGGCTCGTCGGCGACGCCCACGACCAGGTCTGCGCGGAGAACGAGGCGCCGACGGCCCGGCTGACCGGGCACCTCGCCGAGCGGGGCCACACCCGGATCGCGCTGGTCGCCGGCGCGCCCGGCCTCAGCACCACCACGGAGCGCATCGCCGGCTACCGCCGGGGGCTGGCGGAGGCCGGGCTTCCGCACGTCCCCGAGCTGGTCGTGGACGGCGACTCCCGCGCGGAGGGCGCCGAACGGGCCGTCGAGCGCCTACTGGCGCTCGCCCAGCCGCCGACCGCCCTGGTCACCGCCAACAACGCCATGACCATCGGCGCCCTGCGGGCCCTGCGGGCGGCGCGCCTGTCCGTCCCCGGCGACATGGCGCTCGCCTGCTTCGACGACTTCTCCTGGGCCGACCTGTTCGAGCCCCGGCTCACCGCCATCGCCCAGCCGAGCCGCGAGATCGGCGCCGCCGCCGTCCGGCTGCTGCTGGACCGGCTCGCCGAGCCCGGCCGCGCCCCGCGTACCGTCCGGCTGCCGTGCGCGTTCGTCCACCGGAGCTCGTGCGGCTGCCCCGGCTGACCCTCCCGTCCCCTCCGTACCGCCCCCAC
>NZ_JBPQTX010000475.1:0-3802 GCF_051386555.1 Streptomyces sp. URMC 126 | reverse complement strand
GAGCGGCGGGGGGAGAGGGAGACGGAGCGGTCGGGGGAGGAGCAGGCGGAGAGGAGGCGGCCGACGCCGCTCCCGTGACCGTCTGGCGTCCGCTGTGCGCGCGGACCGGCGGCTACGCGATCCGCCGCCCCGGGCAGCCCGCCCTCCCGCTGGCCGTCGCCCCCGACGAGGGCCACGTCAAGGCCACCGCCGTCACCCACGACAAGCGGGACGGCAACCAGCTCTACGTCCACCAGGCCCTCTTCGGCTGGCACGGCTGGAGCCTGGCCGCCCCGCCGCCGGGCCGGACCCTCGGGCCGGACGACCGGCCCACGGTGCCCGCGCCCGAGGTGTCGCCGGTCTTCCCGCTGGACACCACCTTCCGCCCGGTCAAGGGCTCGCTGCCCGCCCTGCGGTACGGGCGGACGTACCGGCTGCGCGCCCGGCTCTGCGACCTCGCCGGCAACGGTCTTGGGCCCGGCGCCGACACCCCCGAGGGCACCGCCTCGGCGCCCGTCACCTACCGCCGCTGGGAGCCCGTGCCGCCGCCCGCGCTGGTGCCCCGGTGGCCCTTCCTGGAGGGCGAGTCGGAACCGCGGCTGGTCATCCGCAGCACCGTGCACGACGACGGGACGCCGATGCCGCCCGACGTCTGGGCCGCCCTGCGCAACGGGGAGGTCCCCGACCACCGGGCGGAATCGCCGGTCGACGGACTCGACCGCCGCTACCGGGCCTGGGACGAACGGCACGTGAGCCCGCCCAAGACACCGCTCCAGACGGCGGAGCAGCACGGGATGTACGACACCGTGTTCGGCCCCGGCAAGGCGGACCTGGTCCGCCGCCGCTACTACGCCGCCGCCTCCCGCGAGGCCGGCAGCTACCTGGACACCGTCGTCAGCCTCCCCGAGAACCCCGACGTCACCACCGACCTCAAACTCCTCGGCGAGATCAAGGTCGCCAAGCACGACGTCCACGACCCCGAACCGCCGACCGAACTCCCTGTCGCCCGGGGGGACGGCCTCCGGCCCGGCGAGTACGTCGTCCACCGGGGCGCACAGCTCCTGCTGCCCTACCTGCCGGACGTCCTGGCCCGGGGCGTCTCGCTGCGCGGTCTGCCGGGGGCGCCGCCCAACGCCACCTACGACTTCCCCGGGCCCTGGCCGCAGGCCCGGCCGCTGCGGTTGAAGATCGTCGAGGGGGACGGGCCGCCCGTCTGGAGCGGCCTCCTGGAGCGCGAACTGACCGTCCGGCTGCCCAAGGCCACCGTCGCCACCGTCCGGATGAGCTGCCGCCTCGACCCCGCCGACCTGCCCCTCTTCCGCGCCTGGGAGCTGCTGACCGCCTCGAAGGTGTGGAACGACCCCGACCCGGTCACCGGGCTGCCGCAGGAGAAGAGGGACGAGCTGACCGCCGCGGCCGCGCACGGCGAGAACTGGATGCTCACCCCCTGGGTCGAACTCACCCTCGTCCACGCCGTCGAGAAGCCGCTCGCGCCACCGGAACTCGGCTCCCTCGACTTCTCCCGCGCGGAGGGCCAGACCTTCGCCCCGCTTTCCGGAAACCTCCGCAGCCACGCCCGCAGCACCGGCCGCGTGGACATCGACGCGACCTGGCAGGAGTGGACCGACGACGTCGCCCAGGACGCGCCCGAGCGCGTCGACCGGCACGAACGCGTCGGTCACTTCACCCTCGAACCCTTCGAGAACGGCCGCTTCTTCGCCGATTTCCGCCACGAGTTCCGCGACACCCTGCACCGCGCGGTCACCTACACCCCGACCGCGACCACCCGGTTCCGCGAGTACTTCCACCCGGCCATCACCGACCGCACCGAACTCATCACCCGGACCGGGCCGCCGAGCACCGGGCCCGACGGCCACGGCTGGCACGTCCCCAGCTCCCGCCGCCCCGAACCGCCGGACGTCAGCCACCTGGTGCCGACCGTCCGCTGGGAACAGACCGTCGACCACGAACGGCACCGGGTGACCCGCACCCGGCGGCACGCCGGCTTCCGGGTGCACCTGCGCCGCCCCTGGTACTCGTCGGGCGACGGGGAACTCCTCGCCGTCGTCCTCGACCCCGCGCCCGACGGCACCGGCCCGGGCGACCCGGGCGCCGTCGCGCCCCTCCCCGACGAACTCGTCAGCCGCTGCGCCACCGACCCCGTCTGGGCGGACCCGACGGCACCGCCCCGGCTCACCGCGGCGAACTTCCCGGGCGCCGTGCTCACCGCCGACGGGCGGGTGCTCGCCGAACCGGTGGGCGGCGGGACGGCGAGCGCCTCGGTGGCCGCGTTCGCCCCCGAGTACGACCGGGAACTGCGGCTGTGGGCCTGCGACATCGACGTCGACCTCGGGCCGGCCGCCGGTGCCACGGCCTACTTCCCCTACCTGCGCCTGGCCCTGGCCCGCTACCAGCCCCACTCCGTCGATCCCCTGCACCTGTCCAAGGTCGTGACCGCGGACTTCCTCCAACTGCTGCCCGACCGGACGGTCACGGCCACCATGACGGCCACCGGCGCCGTCCGCCTGGAACTCGGCGGCCCGGTCGCGTCCAACGCCCTGGGCCGGCGGGTCGGCAGCGGCCAGGCCGCGATGGCCGCGAGCCGACGCGTCCTCGCCACCGTCGAACGGCGGGCCGTGGGCAGCGGCGATCTGGACTGGGCCGGCACCGGCACCGTCCTCGAACTCACCTGCGTGCCGAAGGGGTCCACCTTCGTGTGGTCCGGCGACCTGACGCCTCCGACACCGCAGTTGCTGCCGCTCTCGGAGTACCGGCTGGTCGTGGAGGAGCACGAGGTCTACGCGACGGACGGGGCCACGGCGACCGGCACGGTGACCCCGGCCGGCGGCGGCACGGCGGTGCCCGTCGGCCGTCGGCTGGTGCACGCCGACCGGTTCGCACTGGCCGTCACGCCGCTGGGCCGGATCGTCCTGCGCGAATGACCGCCGGCGGCCGGGCGGCGGCGCGACCGCGCCCGGCCCCACGCCGTCGGGCCCCCGCGCGGGGCCGCGCTCGGGATCGCGCCCGGGACCGCGCCCGTGACCGAGTCGGCGGAACCGGCCGGCCGCCGCACGGCACAGGCGGAGCACCGGACTTCGGGACTCACGCGGTCGGAGGGACGGACTTCGGGGCTCGCGCGGTCGGAGGGGACGGCGCGAGCCCTGGAGGAGGGTGACGAGCCGGCCGAGGGGGCCGCCGTGGTCGAGAGAACCTCCGTGGCCGAGGGACCCGCCGCGGCCCAAAGGGCCGCGACGGCCCGGGCGGCGGCCGGGGGCGCGTGGGCGTCGGGCATCCGATCCGTTCATGGTCACCTACGTGAAGTCCGAATAGGCCAGGTGCGTCCCGCACACCCGGCAGCGGAAGAGGTAGGCGGTCGGCTGGCCCTCACGGTCGAAGGAGGCCAGGTACCGCTCGATCTCGTCGGAGGACCACTGCCAGCCGACGGCTTCGCGACGCAGCGCGTCGACCGCCTCGGGGTACGAGGCCAACTCGGCGCTGCCGACCGGGCCGAGGAAGGCGGCGGCGTCCCCGCAGTGGGAGAGCCACACCGAGTCCTGCCAGGCGGTGAAGCCGGGGGTGCGCCGCTCGATGACCGCCCGGGCGGCCTGGGGCACCTCGCCCGCCACGACCTCGCTGAAGGAGGCGTCGTACCGCTCGGCGGCACTGCCGTCCGCTATGCACCAGGGGCAGAGCCGGCCGCGCAGATCCTCGTCGGACGGGGTGTACACCGGACCCGCGTAGACGTAGCCGCGGGCGCGGGCGCAGCACGCGCAGACGGTGTGCGGGTCGGGGGCGACGGAGCCGGTGGCCAGGGGGTCGGGGT
>NZ_JBPQTX010000474.1:0-3813 GCF_051386555.1 Streptomyces sp. URMC 126 | reverse complement strand
GTACGGCGGCGGGCAGCGCGAAGTCACCCTGCGCGGACGGCGCGTCGGAGGCGGGGGCCGGGGCGCCCGGTGCGCCGTACGCCGGGAGCGCGGAGGGCGCGGAAGGGGCGTACGGGTCGGGCTGAGCGCCGCCCTGCGGAGTGGGCGCCGGTGCCGGGGGGAACGCGGCGCCCGCGCTCCCGGCGTACGGCGCGGCCTCCGGTCCGGAGGCCGCGGGCAGCGCGGGGCCGCCCGTCGGCTCCGCCTGGGCGGGCGGAGCGGCCGGGGCGGCGGGCGGTGCCGGCGGCATCGCCGGGATCCGCGGCGCCGCGGGCGGGGTCCAAGGGGCGGGAGCGGCCTGGCCGTCGGCGGGCTCGGCGGGCTCGGCGGGCCGGAAGTCCGGCGGCAGCGGCGGCAGGGACGCCGGCGGAACGGAAGGCGGGGCCCAGGCCTCGGTGGACGCGCTGGGCGCGTCCGCCTCTCCCTCCGCCGAGGCGGAGGACGATGCCGGCGCCGGTGCGGCGGAAGGCGTCGACGGCGCGGAAGACGTCCCGGCGGGCGCGTCCCCGCCCGCCGGGGCACCCGTCCGGTTGCGGAGCGAGCCGGCGGAGAACCGCATGGTGCCCTCACTGCGCAGGGTGCCGCTCGTGTCGGACGGCTCCGAAGGTTCCGGCGTTTCCGGCGTTTTCGGCGTCTTGTCCGGTTCCGGAGTCCCCGCCGTCTCCGGGTCCTCCCCGGCCGTACCGGAGGCACCGGGCCGGGAGGACGCGTCGGACTCCGGGGTCAGGGCGGCGACTTCGTCCCGCAGTGCCGCGGCGGAGAGCAGCACGGTCGCGGGCGTCGTCGCCCCGCCCGGCGCGGACTCGGGGGCGGCGACCGCCCCGGATCCGACGAGCCCGTGCCCGGCGGCGGAGCCCGGCCGCGCGGCATCGGCGTCGTCCGCGCGCCCGTCGGCGTCCTTCCCGCCGACGGCGTGGGCGTCGGCGGACCGACCGTCAGGACCGGGGCCCTCCGCGGCGTCCACTGCCGCCGCCGGGCCCGGAACGGCCCGCTCCGAGGCCGCCCCCTCATCGCCCGAGGGCGGCGCGGAGGCGAACGCCGTCGCGGCGGATTCACCCGTCCCGACGGGCGATGCGGGAGGGGCCGGAGGCGCCGGGGGGACCGCCGGGGCGGGCGGGGACGTCTGGACGTACCAGGCGGGCGGCGTGTAGTCGATCGTGAACTCGCCCGTGTGCTCGACTTCCTGGTCCTGGTCCGGCTCGTGTTCGGCGTCGGACCGGTTCTCGCCGCCTGTGGTCCCGGCCGCGCGGATCTCGTTCCGATCGCTGCTCACAATGCCTCCTGCTGGTGTGGTCCGGCGCTTCGGGGAATCACCTGCCGGCACCGGCCGTTCCCGGCGCACGACCGCCCGATTCCCCCATACGTCACGCTGCGGGCCCCCGGCGTCGGGTTCTCCATGCGTACGGTCATCAAGACTAATCGTCATCCGTAGCACTGCGGCAGGCCCGCACACTCCCGCACCGCCCCCGGCGGCCCATGGCGCGAAATCGCCGCCGGAACGTCCGTCACCACCCCCGCGTCCGACCGCCGTCCGCGCCCGGCCGGCGCTTGAGTAGGCTCCTGGTTCCGTTCGTATTCGTCGTTCGTACGCAGGGTGTCCCCGGGCAGGGGGACGAGGGGGAGTGGCCGGAATGGAACCGTCGCGCCCGGGTGATCCCGGGCGGATCGGCCCGTACGCGGTGCTGGGCCGGCTCGACGCCCCGACGGGCGGTGTCCCGGCCGCGGAGCACCGGTTCGTCGCGCGTTCCGCGGACGGGGACCGCACGGTGCTCGTCAGCACGCCTCGGGAAGGCGTCGATCCGGACCGCTTCCGGGCCGAGGCGCAGGCGGCGCGACGGCTGTTCGGGCCGTGGACCGCGGTCGTGGACGACGTCGGCGTGGCGGACGCGAGCGGTGCCGGCGCATCCGGATCCCCGGCGGGCGCCGACGGCCCGCACCGTCCCCTCGTCTGGTACACCTCCCCGTACCTGCCCGCCCTGCCGCTGCCCGCCGCGCTCGCCGCGCACGGCGGTCCGCTGCCGGAACGGACCGTCCGCGCGCTCGGCACCGCCCTCGCCGAGGCGCTGGCCGCCGTGCACGCCACGGGTGCGGCGCACGCCGGACTCTCCCCCGCGGCCGTCCTGCTGACGGCCGACGGCCCGCGCCTCACCGGGTACGGCGCGGTGCGCGTCGGGCTCCCGTCCGGCCCGGACGGCTCCGGCGATACCGGCGGTACCGGCGGCTCCGGTCTCGCGCCCGGCACGGTGCCGCCCGAGCAGCTGGCCGGCGCGCGCCCCGAACCGTCCGGCGACGTCTTCGCCCTGGGCGCGGTCCTGGCCTACGCGACCACGGGACACACCGTCCCCGAGCGGGACGAACTCCCCGAGGGCCTGCGCGCCCTCGTCTCCGCCTGCCTCGCCCGCGACCCCGCCCACCGCCCGTCCGTCCCCCGGCTGCTGGACGAACTCCCCGGCGCCGCCCCCGGCTTCGGGCCCGCGCCCCCGGGCTTCGGCCCCCCGCCCGCCATGGGCGGTCCGCCGGCCACCGTCCTGGACGGCGGTCCCGGCCGGGCGGGGGCGCTCCTCGTCCCCGGCTGGCTGCCGTCCCGGGTGGTCGCCGCGCTCGTCCGGCAGTCCACCGCCGTCCTAGCCGCGGAGCCCGTACACCCGCTGACGCCACTCCCGTCTCACCCGCCCCTCTCACCCCACCGCGGACCGTCCTGATGCATCTGCCCCTCCACCACGACGACCCGCGGCAGCTCGGCCCCTACCGGCTCGTCGCCCGGCTGGGCGGCGGCGGGATGGGCACGGTGTACCTGGGCCGTTCCCCGAGCGGCCGGACGGTGGCGCTGAAGGCCGTGCACCCCCGGTTCGCGTCCGACGAAGCCTTCCGCGTCCGGTTCCGGCTGGAGTCCGACGCCGCCCGGGTGATCGGCGGGGACCACGGGGCCGGGGTCGTCGACGCCGATCCGTTCGCGCCCCGGCCCTGGCTGGCCACGGAGTACGTGCCGGGCCCGCCCCTGGACGAGGCCGTGGAGCTGTGCGGCCCGCTGCCCGAGCGGACCGTGCGGGCGCTCGGCGCCGTGCTGTGCCGGGCGCTCGGGCGGCTGCACCGCTCGGACGTCGTCCACCGGGACCTCAAGCCGTCCAACGTCCTCGTCTCCGTCGACGGCCCGAAGCTCATCGACTTCGGCGTGGCGCGGGCGCTCGGCGACGACCGGCTGACCCGGCTGGGCGCCGCGGCCGGCACCCCCGCCTACATGTCACCCGAACAGGCGGCGGGCGCCGAGCACACCTCCGCGGGCGACGTGTTCGCCCTCGGCGGCGTCCTCGTCTTCGCCGCGACCGGCCACGGCCCGTTCGGCGGCGGCCAGGCCGCGGACCTCCTGTACCGGGTGCGCTACGCGGCCCCCGACCTCTCCGGCCTGCCCCCGGCCCTCGTCCCCGTGCTGGCCCGCTGCCTGGACAAGGACCCCGCCCGCCGCCCCTCCACCGGCGAACTGGCCGGACTGCTGGGCGGCGAGGAGGAGTTCGCCGCGGCCCTCACCGACACCCTCCTCGCCGACATCGCCCGCCGGGCCACCGAGATCTGGCGCCTCCAGCCCCACCGGCTGCCACCGCCCCCGGAAACGGCCGACGCCCCGACCGCCACCGCCGGGCCCCGGCCCGGGCCCTCCCGCCGCCGCCTCCTCGCCATCGCCGGCGCCTCGGCCCTGGGCGTGGCGGCGGCGGGCACGGGCGGCTGGGCGTGGTGGAGCGGCCGGGGCGAGCACGCCGACGCGCCCGCCCCACGCCC
>NZ_JBPQTX010000473.1:0-3828 GCF_051386555.1 Streptomyces sp. URMC 126 | reverse complement strand
CCTCCCACCCCGCCCACTCCACCCGCCCGGCCCGACTCGACCGGTCGGCTCCCCGTCGGCGAGCGGTGGCTCGCGTTCGTCCTGCATGCCGCGTTCTTCCTGCTGCTCGGCGCGTCCTTGGCGCGCTTCCTCGTCCGTCACCCGGGCGAGCCGCGCACGCCGTGGATCATCGCGCTGAGCGCGGCGCTGGCGCTGCTGCAAGTGCTGGGCCAGGGGCGGCTCGCGCGCTCCGCGCCGCGCCGGTACCTGTGGCTGGGAGCGGTGGTGGCCGTCTGGATGGTGCTGGTGGTGCTGGCGCCGAGCTTCGCGTGGTGTGCGGTGCCGCTGTTCTTCACGGGACTGCGCACGCTGCCGCCGCGGGCGGCGCTCGTCCTGGTGGTGATGCTCACCGCGTTCGTGGTGGCCGCCCAGCTCAAGCTGGCCGCCGGGGGCTTCGACCCCAACCTGGTCCTGGCCCCGCCCGCGGTGGCGGCGATCGGGGCCGCCGTGTTCGTACGGATGCGGCACCAGGCCGACCACCAGCGGCAGTTGATCGACGACCTGATCCGCACCCGCCGCGAGCTCGCGGCCACCGAACGGCGGGAGGGCACCCTGGCGGAGCGGCAGCGGCTGTCGATGGAGATCCACGACACCCTGGCCCAGGGCCTGTCCAGTCAGCAGATGCTGCTCCAGGCCGCCGACCGGGTGTGGACCACCGACCCGCGTGCCGCTCACCGCCACGTGCGCGCCGCCGCGTCGATCGCCGGCCGGAACCTGGCCGAGGCCCGTCGCTTCGTCCACGACCTCGCGCCCGCGGACCTCGCCGAAGGCAGCCTGGAGGAGGCGCTGCACGCGCTCGCGGCGCGGGCGACGGAGGAGGCCGGCGGGCTCACCGTCCGCTGCCACGTCGAAGGCGAACCGCCCCGGCCGCTGCCCGAGGCCGTCGGGTCCGCGCTGCTGCGCATCGCGCAGGGCGCGCTGGCCAACGTCCGTGAGCACGCCGATGCGACGACCGCCACCCTCACCCTGACCTGCCTCGACGACCAAGTACTGCTGGACGTCGCCGACGACGGCCGGGGATTCGACGTCCGGGCCGTGGCGGCGTCCGCACCCGGCGAGCGGGGGCACGGTCTGCCCGCGATGCACGCCCGGGCCCGGCGGATAGGCGGCACCTTGACCGTCGAGTCGGCGCCGGGTGAGGGAACCGTCCTGTCCGTCGCCGTCCCCCTGGAACCACCGTCGTGAAACGTTCCCTCAACGCTCCCGTCCGCATCCTGCTCTGCGACGACCACGCGGTCGTCCGCGCCGGCCTGCTCGCCCTGCTCGGCAGCGAACCCGACATCGAGGTCGTGGGCGAGACCGGCAGCGGTGAAGAGGCCGTGGCCGCGGCCGCCCGGCTCCGCCCCGACGTCGTGCTCATGGATCTCCAACTCGGCCCCGGGCTCGACGGGGTGGAGGCCACCCGCCGGATCGCCCCCACCGGTGTCCACGTGCTCGTCCTCACCACCTACGACACCGACGCCGACATCACCCGCGCCATCGCCGCGGGCGCCACCGGCTACCTGCTCAAGGCCGAACGCCCCGAGGAACTCTTCGCGGCCATCCGCGCCGCCGCCCAGGGCCGGCCCGCCCTCTCCCCGCCCGTCGCCGGACGCGTCCTCGACCGTATGCGCGGCGCCGGCCGCCCGGCGCTGACCCCCCGCGAGCTCGACATCCTCGCCCGCCTCGCCGAGGGGCTGGGCAACCGCGAGATCGCCCGTGCCCTGTTCATCAGCCAGGCTACCGTCAAGACCCACCTCGGACGCATCTACGACAAGCTCGGGGTCGACACCCGCGCCGGCGCGGTGGCGGTGGCCAAAGAGCAGCGGCTCCTGCCTTGAGCGAGCCGGCGGGGGCGGCCACCGCCCGCGCCGGCCCGCCCCGGTGCCGGGCCCCGTCACATCGGGCCGGTCTCCAACTGCACGCCACCGGGCGCGTGATGGACGGCGGTCCGCGTCAGGCACTCCGTCGCGATTCCGTCCGCCAGGGTCCCCAAGCCGCGACGGGCGCGCTTCCCCTTGCCGTACCCGCCGGTCACCTCACCCTCCAGCCGGACGAGGTCGACGCCCGCGACCCGGAGGGTCGAGGAGCTGTCATAGGTGACGACGGAGACGCGGCCGTCGGCGTAGCGGACGACCTCTCTGCCCGTCGGGCTGTCGACGCCGATGCAGGAGGCGGCCGGCGAGGAGTCCTCGAACGAGCCCGTCGCCACCTTTCCCGGCCGGACCCCGTGTCGCAGGCGTAGTGGGCACGGGCCACGATGCGCGTCGGTTTCGGCAGGAGCCCGAGGCTCGGGCTCGAGTAGCCGTCCTCGCGGCCCGTGCAGAGGACGCTCCCGGTGCCGGCGTGGGCCGGGGACGGTGACGCCCAGACCAGTGCCGAGCCGAGTAGGGCCGCCATGCCCAGAGCCGCCGTGACACCGCGCTTGCGGAACGTGCGCATCCCCTCCCAGGACCCGGTGGCCCGCCGGTTCGTCCGGGCGTGCCCACCGGCCCTAACTACCCGTGGCGCAGGCGCCCCGCACCGCTCGGCGGTGTGGTGCGGCAGCCCGGCGGTGGGACGGCGCCACGGCGCGTACGCTCCGGCGCACGGGTCGCCGCGGCGCGGGGTGCGGAGGCCTGGCGCCCGCCTCAGTCCCCGGCGGTCAGCCCCGTGATGAACCGGCGGCTCCGCCCCGCGGTGACGGGCGTGACGCCGTGGATGAGCTGCGCCCTGTAGACGACGGCGGTGCCGGGACCGGCGGGCGTCGTCCAGGGGTTGCCGCGCACCCGGTGGATCCAGTCGGTGTCCGGCGCGTCGCGGGAGATCCTGTCGTGCGGCGCGATCCGGGTGAAGCGCATGCCGGCCGCGTAGCCGGGGTCCTGCCGGCCGTCGTGGCGGGGGTCCCACACCTCGTCGCTGGAGGTGGTCTCGAAGAAGAACGCGCCGCCCTCCGCCGCGTCCTCGACGACGACCTGGACACGGGCGACGTGCCGAGGCGCGGCGAAGGGGTCGGCGTCGATGCCGTCCATGTGGCGGGCGGCGCCCTGTCCGGCCTCGAATTGGATGAACTGCCAGGGCGAGCAGCCGGTCACCGACGGGAACGTACGCCGCAGTTCGGGCGGGTGGCGCAAGGTCGCGGCCGTCAGCACCCGCTCGACGGAGTCCGGTAACGCGGTCAGCTCCTCGCCGACGTAGGCGGGGTGCCAGCCCGTCCGCTCGATGTGCTCGTCGATCGCGCGGGCCGGCAGGGCGGTCTCTTCGGGGGTCAGGATCGCGTCCACCGTGTCCACGGCGAGCGTCTCGGCCAGGGTGATCACGGCTTTCGTGCCTCCCTCGGCCATGCGGTGATCCGCACGGTGTCCCCCGCACGCACTCAGCGCGCATCGTCCTGCCGCCGCGCCCCGGCGGCAAGGGGAACGCCGCGACGGGGACGGCGGGCGGACCTCACCGACGGTATCCACCGGCCAGTGCACGGCCGCACGAACAAGGGGCCATGCGGGGTCCGGAGTCAGCCGGCTCTCATCGGCAGGGCGCAGAGGCACGGCTCGGAGGCGGAGCTCGGAAGCGGGCCCGGGCCACACGGCCGCCCGGACGACGAAGAAGCCCCAGGCCGCTGGCCTGGGGCTTCATTTCAAGAGCGGGCGACGAGAATCGAACTCGCGCTCTGAGCTTGGGAAGCTCATGTTCTACCATTAAACTACGCCCGCGAGGACGCCCCATCAGGGCGTCGCATCGTCGCACACTCTACCCCATTCGAGGCCCCCGGCGCACGTGCCGCAGGGGGCTTTTTCGTTTGCGGGGGTGGTGTGGAAGGGGTGGGGACGCGGG
>NZ_JBPQTX010000472.1:0-3845 GCF_051386555.1 Streptomyces sp. URMC 126 | reverse complement strand
CCCCCCCCCCCCCCCCCCCCGAAACGGCGAAAGGGCGGGACTGGGGCACCCCTACCAGCCCAAGCGGCCCAGCACACCCCCCGCATCCGCACCACAAACCCCATCCCCCGCCTCGCTCCAAGCCGCGGCACACAACGCCCGCAACCCATCAACACGCTCACCCTCACCGTCAAGGGTGAACACCCCATCCCGCACGGCGGCGATCCACCCCACACCGAAACCCCCCGTCGCCCCCGTCGACCACGTCGACGACAGGCTGCACCTCCAACAACCCCCGCAAATCCTCAGCGACATAAGTCGCCCGATGCTCCGGCCGAGCAGCCAAAACCTCACGCACCGTGGTCACCCCGGTAAGCACCAACAACGAGTCGACACCCCCCGCATGAGCCCCCTCGATATCCGTATCGAGCCGGTCCCCGACCACCAGCGGCCGCTCGGCCCCCGTCCGCAACACGGTCTCCCGATGCATGGGAGGCAGCGGCTTCCCAGCGACTTGCGGCGTCCGCCCGGTAGCGATCTTCACGACCTCCACGGCAGCACCGTTCCCAGGCGCGATCCCCCGACCGCTCGGAATCGTCAGGTCCGTATTGGAAGCGAACCACGGCAGCCCACGCGCCACCGCGTACGACGCCTCCATCAGCCGCGACCACGGCATATCAGGCCCGCCGTACCCCTGCGCGACGGCGGCCGGATCGTCGTCCACGGAGTCGACGGGCACCAGCCCCCGCTCCCGCAACGCGACCCGCAGCCCCTCGGCCCCGATCACCAGCACCCGCGACCCCGCCGGCAGCTGCTCCGCTATCAGCCGGGACACCGCCTGAGCGGAGTTGATGACATCGCCGGGCTCGGCCGGGATCCCCAGTTCGGTCAGGTGCCCCGCCACCGTCTCGGGCGTCCGGGCCGCGTTGTTCGTCACGTACGCCAGGTGCATCCCGCCCTTCCGCGCCGCCTCCAGCGACGCGACGGCGTGCGGGATGGCCTCGCCACCGGCGTAGACCACCCCGTCGAGATCCAGCAGGGCGGTGTCATAGGCCTCGCTCAGCGGTCGCTCGCTGCCGGCGGGCCGCATCCGGACGCTCTCGTTCATACGGAGTTCGCTCCTTGTGCTGTTCGTCTCTGTCTCGATCATTGCTCATCCGACCAGGAGGCATAACATTTACTGATGAGCAATCCGGATCCCGCGGGGCACGGCCTCCGACTCGCCCCCTTCCGAGGTCTGCGCTACGTACCCGAACGGGTGGGCAGCCTCGCGGCCGTGACCTCGCCACCGTACGACGTCGTCGTCCGGCCGGACGGGCTGCGCCACCTGGAGACCGCCGATCCGCACAACATCGTCCGGCTGATCCTCCCGCAGGCCGCCACCGCCGCCGACCGGCACCGCCGGGCCGCCGACACCCTCCGCCGCTGGCAGGAGGAGCGCATCCTCGCCCCGGACCCGGAACCCGCGCTCTACGTGTACGAGCAACGCGGCGACGGCATACTCCAGCGCGGCCTCATCGGCGCACTGCGCCTCACCCCCCGCGAGGAGGGCGTCGTCCTCCCCCACGAGGACGTCATGCCGCACATCGTCGAGGACCGCGCGGCCCTGATGCGGGACACCGGCGCCAACCTGGAGCCGCTGCTCTTCGCCTACCGGAGCGACGGCACGCCGACCGGCGCGGCAGCCGTCATCGAAAGTGTCACGGACACCACCCCCCTCCTCTCCACCACCACGGACGACGGCTTCGCCCACCGCCTCTGGTCCGTGACGGAGCCCGAGGACCTGGCCCGCATCGGCGACGACCTCTCCCGCCACCGGGCCCTCATCGCCGACGGCCACCACCGCTGGGCCACCTACCAGCGGCTGCGCGCAGAACAGCCGGCGCCGGGCCCCTGGGACTTCGGCCTCGTCCTGCTCGTGGACACCGCCCGCTACCCGCTGCGTGTCAGGGCCATCCACCGCCTGCTGCACCGCCTGCCGGTCGCCGACGCGCTGACGGCCGCGGCGACCGCCTTCCGCGTCCGCACCCTGGACGTGCCCCTCCCGGAGGCCCTGGAAGCCCTGGCCGAGGCCTCCGCCGCCGACGAACACGGCAACGCCTTCCTGCTCGCGGGCGACGGCCGCTACCACCTCCTGGACCGCCCGGACCCGGACCTGCTGACCCGCACGGTCCCCGCCGACCGCCCACGGGCGTGGCGCGAGCTCGACGCCACCGTGCTGCACTCGGTGCTGCTGGAGCACGTGTGGCGGGTGAGCGACGACCCCGAGCACATCGGCTACATCCACGACACGGCCGCGGCCGTCGAACAGGCGGAGCGCCACGGCGGTACGGCCGTGCTGATGCACCCGGTCCGCGAAGAGGTCGTCCACGAGCTCGCCGCCCAGGGCGTGACGATGCCGCGCAAGTCGACCTCCTTCGGCCCCAAGCCGGCGACGGGCCTGGTCCTGCGCAGCCTCACCCTGGACTGACCGCACACGGGAAAACGGTGGTGGGGTGGTACCCGTACGGGTACCACCCCACCACCGTTCAGACGAGCGTCTCAACGCCTCAGCGCGCGTCGCCGCCCTCGCCGGCCTCGCCACCCGGCTCGTCGGCCTTCTCGACCGGAGCCTTCTCATCCGCGGCCTTCTCGACCGGAGCCTCGGAGCCGCCCTCGACCACCGCGTCAGCGGCCTCCCCGGCAGCGTCGTCCGCCACGTCGTCCGCCTCCTCGGCGGCCTCGATCACCGCGTCCTCGGCGTCCTTGACGTCCTCCGCCTCCTCGACGTCGGCCAGGACGTCGGTGAACTCGACACCGTCGAGCTCGGCGAGCCGGTCGGAGGCGTTGGTCGTGCCGCCCTGGTCGGCCTCCAGGGCCTTGGCGAACCACTCACGGGCCTCGGCCTCACGGCCGACATCGAGCAGCGCGTCGGCGTAGGCGTACCGCAGACGGGCCGTCCAGGGCTGCACGGAGTTCGACGCCAGCTCGGGGCTCTGCAGCGTGACGACGGCGGCCTCGGCCTGACCCATGTCCTTACGGGCACCGGCGGCCACCAGGCGCATCTCCACCTGCCCGGCCTTGTCGAGCTTCTGCACCTCGGGCTCGCCGGCCATGGCCAGCGCCCGCTCCGGACGGCCCATGCCGCGCTCGCAGTCCGCCATCACGGGCCACAGCTCGACGGAACCGGTCATCCGGCGCGCGGCCCGGAACTCGGCCAGCGCCTCGGAGTACCGGGCGGTCGCGTACGAAGCGAATCCGGCGGCCTCCCGGACGGCGGCGACGCGCGAGGCGAGCCGCAGGGCCACCCGCGAGTAGCCGTACGCCTGCTCCGCGTCCTCGTCCAGCAGCTTGGCCACCATGACGAGGTTGCGGGCGACGTCCTCGGCGAGCGTCTTCGGCAGGCTCATGAGCTCCTGCCGCACGTCCGCGTCGATCTCCTCGCCGGTCACGTCGTCGGGGATGGGCAGCCGCTTCACCGGCTCCCGCTCGACGCGGTCACGGTCCCGGTCGTCACGACGCCCGTAGCCACCGCCACGCGAGCGGTCATCCCGCCCCCGGTAGCCGCCACCCTGCCGGTCACGGTCCCGGTCGTCCCGACGCCCGTAACCCCCACCGGCGGGCCGCCCACCACGGTCGTCACGCCGGAAACCACCCCGGTCGTCATCACGACGGGGCCCACGCTCATCACGCCGGTCATCACGCCGGAACGAGGGCCGCTCATCGCGCCGGAACCCACCCCGGTCATCGTCACGACGCGGCCCGCGGTCATCACGCCGCTCGTCACGCCGGAACGAGGGCCGCTCATCGCGCCGGAACCCACCCCGGTCGTCATCGCGACGCGGCCCACGCTCATCACGCCGCTCGTCACGCCGGAACGAGGGACG
>NZ_JBPQTX010000471.1:0-3857 GCF_051386555.1 Streptomyces sp. URMC 126 | reverse complement strand
GGGCCACGGGCGGCGGGGGTCCCGGGGACGGCATGTCCTCATCCGAACCCGGCTCGGGGTCCGTCGCGCGCGCTGCACGCCGTCCGGATGAGCATCACTCCCCGTACGGGTGTCCGACCTCCGGGCGGCCCGGGTGCCGTGGGTTCCGTCGGGTGCGCCGGGGCGCGCGGCGGCCGGGCACGGGCGGTCGCCCGGGCCCGGCCGCCCTGGGAAGCCAGCGGGTGCGGTCAGGTGCCGCGGTCGGGGCGCTCGGGGGTCTCCTCGTCGCGGGTGACGGCCTCGGGCTCGCGCCACTCCTCCGAGCGGGTCGGGCGGCCCGTCCGGGTCTGGGCCCGCATCTCCTTCTTGAGCTGGTCGTCCTTCTTGGGGCTGTGCTTGTCGCTCTGCCGCTGCATGGCCGTGGCGTTCCTTCCTCCGGTGGGCGGATCTCCGGTGTCGGCGGCCGTCAGGGGTGGTCGGGCCGCTGACCGGGCGGTACGCCGCCACCGCGGCCGCCGCCCTTGGTGCCCTTGTCGGTGCCGTGGGCCCGCTCCGGGCCGCCGGGGCCGACCTTGCGGTCCAGGCCCGCCTTGGCGGGAGCGGAGTCCTGGCTGGTGGCGCCCTTGCCGCTGCGCCGCAGGGCACTCTGCTGGGGGTTCTTGGTCATCGCGTCTCCCCTGTCGAGTGATCGCTTGGGTCGGTACGCCTGTCCGGACGGGGCCGGGGAAAACCTCCCGGAGCCTTCTCGTCCGCTCCTGTCCAGCCTAGGCACCGGCCCGTGCCCCGGCGCGGCGGGCGGGAAGCCGCGGAGCTTCCGCTACCGGCCGGGAAACAAGACGGAGGCGCACCCGCTTTTCCCCCGGCGGACCGGAAAGCCCAGGCCGGGCGGGCCTGCCGGGCAGCGGGCGGGCGCCTTACGGTATCCCCCTACGGGTATTGCCCGTCCAATCCGCTTTTCCCGTAGGGGTTTTTCCGGAGCCGCTCGCCCACGCCGCCCCGCACGCTCCGCCTTCCGGCGCTATTTCGCTTTCCCGGGCCGAAACTGCCGCTTCCCGTACAGCGGCTGCCCGCTTCCGGCGTAGCCCCGCCAAAACCCCGACGGCACCCGGGATTTACCCCCGAAGGCAACCCCGGAATTCCCCTGCCGTCCCGCGACAGGCATTCTCGGCGCGGTTCGGCGCCGGTAGCCTGATCCGCGAGCGGCGCACCGCACGGAATCGCTACGGGGGAACGTGCAATGACGAGCGAAAACATCCAATGGCTATTTCTCGATCTCGCTTTGATCTTCGTCTTGGCCCGCGCCCTGGGCGCCGTCGCGGCCCGGGCCGGGCAGCCGCCCGTCGTCGGCGAGATCCTCGCGGGGGTGCTGCTGGGGCCGAGCCTGCTGGGCGAGGCACCGGCGGGGCGGCTGTTCCCCACGGACGTACGGCCGTTCCTCTCGGCGCTCGCCAATATCGGCGTGGCGCTGTTCATGTTCACGGTCGGGCTGGAGCTGGAGCACCGGGCCCTGCGCGGCCGCACCCGTGTCACCGCCGGCGCCGCGCTCGGCTCGACGCTGGTGCCGTTCGCCCTGGGCGTCGGGCTCGCCTTCTATCTGCTGCGGGGTCACCATGCCGACCAGCGCACGGCCTTCGTGGTGTTCGTGGGGCTTTCGGTGTCGGTGACGGCGTTCCCGGTGCTGGCCCGGATCCTCTCCGACCGGGGGCTGGCCAGGACCGGGACCGGGGGGCTGGCCCTGGCGACGGCGGCCGTCGTGGACGTCGTGGCCTGGTCGGCGCTTGCGGCCGTGCAGGCGGCCGTGGGCGGGCCGGGCGGGCACGGGCACTGGCGGGCGGCCCTGCTCCTTCCGTTCATCGCCGCCCTCGTGCTGCTGCGGCCGGTGCTGCGCCGGGCGCTCGGGCCGGCCGGGCCGGGCGGCGCGCTCACCTCCCGCGCCTTCGCCGTCGCGGTGACCGGCGCCCTCCTGTCGTCCGCGGCCACCGAGGCCATGGGCATGCACTACATCTTCGGGGCGTTCCTCTTCGGGGCCGCGCTGCCCCGCGAGGGGAGCGGCCGAATACGGGAGGAACTGGCGGGCCGCACCGAGCAGTTGACCGCCCTGCTGCTGCCCGTCTACTTCGTGGTGGCCGGCCTGAAGGTGGATCTGCGGGGCGTGGGGGCGCGGGGGCTGGTCGAGCTCCTGGTCATCCTGGCCGTCGCGGTGGGCGGCAAGTTCTGCGGCACCTACGCCGGGGCCCGCTCCCAGGGCCTGGCCGGCGGCCCGTCGGCCACCCTGGCGGCCTTGATGAACACACGCGGGCTGACCGAGCTCGTCATCCTGGGCGTGGGAATGGAACTCGGGCTGCTCGACGGCCGGCTGTACTCCCTGATGGTCGTGATGGCCCTGGTGACCACGGCCATGACCGGACCGCTGCTGTCGCTCATAGAGCGGCGTGGCCGCCGGCGCCCGGGGCCGCCCGCCCGTCGCCCGGCCGGCGGCGGCCCGGCGGCCCGCGGGTCCCTGTCGGGCCGGGCCGCCGACGCCTAGCGCGAGGCCCGGGCGGCCGGCGGCACGGCATCGGCCGAGGGAGCGTCCGGTGGCCGCGCGGCGGTGCCCGTGCCGGGCGGTGGCGTATCGGCCCCGCCGACGATGATGGAGGCGTGCCGGTGCACGGGGCCGCCGACGGCCGGGTGCACGATGACCTGCACCCCGCGCAGCGCGCCGGGGGTCATGCCGGTGACGGCCTTGAACTCCCGGATGAGGTGCGACTGGTCGTAGTAGCCGCAGCGGTCGGCGAGGACCGCGTGCGGCAGGTCGGCCGGTGCGCGGACCAGCGCCTCCAGGGTGCGGCGGAAGCGCGTCATACAGGCGACGTCCCGGGGGGCGATGCCCACGTGGCGCTGGAAGGCCTGCTGGAGCCGGCGGCGGCTCCAGCCGGTCTCCCGCGCGAGGTCGGCGATCCGGGTGCCGGCGCCGTCGTGCAGCAGCCGCTCCCACGCCCAGGCGAGCGGGGGCGGCACCCGGCCCGCGTACGTCGCGTCGAGGCCGAGGAACACCTCGTCGAGCAGGGCGAACCGCGCCTCCCAGGTGGGTGCCTCGCCGAGCCGTTCGGGTACGTCGCCGAGGCGCCGGCCGAGCACATCCCGGGCGTCCGGCAGCACCCCGGCGAACTCCGACAGGCGCGGCCCGAGGAGCCGGTTGGCCCCGTCGAGCGTCAGGGTCACCTGGACGCCCCGCCACGGGCCGGGCGGGACGAACCGGAGGGCGCTGGTCCGGGCCGCGTAGACGGCGGTCGGGTACCCCGGCGGGTCGTACCGCCGCCCCGGCTCCCCCATGCTCAGGTAGAGCGCGGGCAGGGCCATGGGCGTCTCCAGCCACGCCAGTTCCCGTGTGGGGTCGATGACGAAGGCCCGGTACTCGACCACCGTCTCCCGGAGGGCGGGATGAGGCCGCCCGGAGGCGACCAGGATCCTGCCCCACGGCTGTGCGAACCGCCTCGTGCTCAGCTCCATCCCCCCAGGTCTCGTGGACGACGGGCGCACCGGGAGTGCGCATTCGTCCAATACCGCGGCAGCGTCCCGCTCCATGCTGGTGAGCGGGTCGGCGTCGTACCGATTCGGTACGGGAGGAGGCGGACCACGGGGGTGCCCGTCTCCCTCCCGCCGCACGGTACGCCGTCGTCCTCGCACGGGGCCAGAGGGACGGCGCGCCCGCCCGCGCTCGCGCGGGCACGGGGGAGGGTGGTGCGCCGTCCCGGGTGGGCTCCCCCGAGGGCCGGCCGCGTGGGAACAGGGGGGATCCTCCCGGCGCCGGCCACCCCACCGGGACCCCCGGGACGTCGGAGAGGGAGCTCAGGGCCCCGGAGCCGCCGCCCCGCCCCGGAGATCCGCCTTCCGGT
>NZ_JBPQTX010000470.1:0-3904 GCF_051386555.1 Streptomyces sp. URMC 126 | reverse complement strand
GCCCTCCGCGACGGCGCCGGGCGGAGGCGGCCGGACCGGGCCGCGCGCACGACGTCCCAGCACCCGGCCGCCCGCCCCGCCCTCCACCGGGAACACCGGGCCGCGTTCGCCGGCCGGCCCCCTGACCGGGCCCGGCCGTGAGAGACCGGCCGGAACGGCCCCGCCGCCCGCGCCCCAATGGTCTACGCCTTCCCCGCGCGGCTCCCCGCACGCCCTCCAGGCATGACCGGTTCCCGGCGCCGGCCCGCGCGTTTCGCCCTCCGTTTGGGGGTACAGGGCAATGGGGCTTACCGACAGGAGGGCACCCGGAGTGACCGACGAGAGCATTGCCTACGGCGAAGGCGCGACCCGGACGGTCAACATGGACGAGGCCGAGGCGCTGGTCCGCGGCATCTGTTTCAAGACCGGACCGCCCCGCCTCCTCGGCGTCGAGCTGGAATGGCTCGTCCACGACCTGCGCGAACCGACCCGCCCGGTCGAAGCGGCCCGGCTGAACGCCGCCGCCGACCGGCTCCGCAAGCTCCCGCTGCGCTCGCTGCTCACCATCGAACCCGGTGGCCAGATCGAGTTCAGCTCGCAGCCCGCCGACTCCCTCACCGCCTGCGTGGACGAGGTCGCCGCCGATCTCGACCTGGCCCGGGCCGAGTTGAAGGAGCTCGGGCTCTTCCTGGCCGGTTACGGCAAGGAGCCCTGGACCCATCCGGACCGGGTGGTGGGGACCCGCCGCTACGACGCGATGGAGGTCTACTACGACCGCTGGAACGGGGCCGGCCGCACGATCATGTGCCGGACGGCGTCCGTCCAGGTGTGCGTCGACGCCGGCGGCGAGGGCCCCGGGCCGCTCGGCTTCGACCGCCGCTGGCGGTACGCGCACCTGCTGGGCGCGGTGCTGGCCGCCGCGTTCGCCAACTCGCCACTGCACCTGGGGCGGCCCACCGGCTGGCGCTCCACCCGCCAGGCCACCTACGCCCGGATGGATCCGGGCCGCACCCTCGCCCCCGCCGAGCACATGGAGCCGAGGGCGGCCTGGGCCGAGTACGCGCTGGACGCGGAGGTGATGTTCATCCGGCGCGAGGAAGGACCGTGGCAGCCCGTACAGGGCCTGCCGCTCCGCGAGTGGCTGCGGACCGGCGAGCCGCGGCCGGTCACCGCGGGCGATGTGATCTACCACCTGACCACGCTGTTCCCGCCCATCCGGCCACGCGGCCACCTGGAGATGCGCATGATCGACGCGCAGCCGGGCGAGGACGGCTGGCTGGTGCCGCTCGCGGTGACGGCCGCGTTGTTCGACGACCCGACGGCCGCCGAGACCGCGTACCGCGCGGTGAAGCCGCTGGCCGACGCGGCGGGCGGGGAGCCCACCCCGCGCAACCCGCTGTGGCGCCGGGCCTCCCGGCACGGCCTGGCCGACCCGGACCTGCGGGCCGCCGCCACCGGCTGCTTCGCGGCGGCGCGCGAGGCGCTGCCCCGACTGGGGGCCTCGCCCCGGGTCCTGGAGGCGGTGGACGAGTTCACCGCCCGGTACGTGGCGCGGGGCCGCTGCCCCGCCGACGACCTGCTGGACCTGATCGCGGACCGGCCCGTCGGCGCGGAGTACGGCTCGTGACCGCCGTCGGGCCGGAGGCCACCGGGCGGGGGCCCGCCGAGCGGGAGACCCCCCGCCCGGAGAACGCCGGAGGGGCCCCCGCCGGAGGAACTCCGAGCGGAGGGGCGGCGGTCCCATGGAGGGCCACCGGGGGCGAGACCACCACACCGGAGGCCGCCCCGCGAGAAACCACCGCACCGCAGCACGACGACACGGACCCCGGAGCGCTCCGGCAGCGCGCAGTGGACGTCCTCCTCGCGGCCCGTGAGCGCACCGCCGCGCTCACGGGCTGCGTCCCGGACCCGGAACTCGTCGCACAGTACTCGCCGTTGATGTCCCCGCTGGTGTGGGACCTGGCCCACATCGGCAATCAGGAGGAGCTCTGGCTGCTGCGCGCCGTGGGCGGGCACGCGGCGCTGCGGCCGGAACTGGACTCCGTCTACGACGCGTTCGAGCACCCGCGCGCCGAGCGTCCCAAGTTGCCGCTGCTCCCTCCGGACGAGGCCCGCCGCTATGTGGCGGACGTCCGCGGGCGGGCGCTGGACGTCCTCGACCGGGCGCCGGTCGGCGTCGACGGCGGCGCCGGCCCGCTGGTGCGGGCGGCGTTCGCCTTCGGGATGATCGCCCAGCACGAGCAGCAGCACGACGAGACCATGCTGATCACCCACCAGCTGCGCGCCGGGCCGCCCGTGCTCACGGCGTCGGAGCCGCCGCCCGCCGCACCTGACACCGAGTCGCTGCCCGTCGAAGTGCTGGTCGAGGGCGGCCCGTTCACCATGGGCACCTCGACGGAGCCGTGGGCCCTGGACAACGAGCGGCCGGCCCACGAGCAGGTGGTGGCCCCCTTCTTCCTCGACACCCTGCCGGTGAGCAACCGGGCGTACGCGCACTTCGTCGAGGACGGCGGGTACCGCGACCCCCGTTGGTGGCACCCCGAGGGCTGGGCCCAGGTGCGCGGGCACGGGCTGGGCGCGCCGCTGTTCTGGCGGCGTGACGGCGGGACGCCGGGCGGCTGGCTGCGGCGCCGGTTCGGCGTGGTGGAGCCGGTGCCGCCGGACGAGCCGGTGCTGCACGTGAGCTGGTACGAGGCCGCCGCGTACGCCGCGTGGGCCGGGCGGCGACTGCCCACGGAGGCGGAGTGGGAGAAGGCGGCCCGGTACGACCCGGCGTCCGGCCGCTCCCGCCGCTACCCGTGGGGCGACGAGGATCCGACGCCCGCGCACGCCAACCTCGGCCAGCGTCATCTGCGTCCGGCTCCCGTCGGCGCCTACCCGCGCGGCGCGTCGCCGCTGGGCGTCCGGCAGTTGATCGGCGACGTGTGGGAGTGGACGGCGAGCGACTTCCTGCCGTACCCCGGCTTCCGGGCGTTCCCCTACCGCGAGTACTCGGAGGTCTTCTTCGGGAGCGCGTACAAGGTGCTGCGGGGCGGCTCGTTCGGGGTGGACCCGGTCGCCTGCCGGGGCACGTTCCGCAACTGGGACCTGCCGGTGCGCCGGCAGATCTTCGCCGGCTTCCGCACGGCGCGCGACCCGGAGCCGTGCTGATGTGCCGGCACCTGGCCGTGCTGGGCCCTCAGGCCCCGCTCGGCGCGTCCGTCGCCGATCCGCCGTACTCCCTCGTCCGGCAGTCGTGGGCGCCGCGCCGGCAGCGGCACGGGACGGTGAACGCGGACGGGTTCGGCGTCGGCTGGTACGCGGACGGCGACCCGCGGCCCGCCCGCTACCGCCGGGCCGGGCCGGTGTGGGCGGACCCGTCCTTCGCCGACCTGGTGCGGGTGGTCCGGGCCCGGGCGCTGCTGGCGGCGGTACGGGACGCGACCGGGCCGAGCGCGGACGGCGAGGCCGCCGCGGCCCCCTTCGCCTCGGGTCCGTGGCTGTTCAGCCACAACGGCGCCCTGACCGGCTGGCCGGAATCCGCCGCGCCGCTCGTCCCGTCGCTGCCCGCCGCGGCCCTGCTGCGGTTGGAGGCGCGCTGCGACTCGGCGTTCGTCTGGGCGCTGGTGGCGCGCCGGCTGGACGAGGGCGAACCGCCGGACCGGGCGCTCGCGTCCGCCGTCACCGCCCTGGCCCAGGCGGCGCCGGGCTCCCGGCTGAACCTGCTGCTCACCGACGGCTCGTCGGTCGCGGCCACGGCGCACGGGGACTCCCTGTGGTACCTGGCCGGTCCGGGCGAGCGGATCGCGGTGGCGTCGGAGCCGTACGACGACGACCCGCGCTGGACCGAGGTGCCGGACGGCACCGTGCTGTCGGCCGACCGGACCCGGGTCGCCCTGTCGTCCCTGTGAGGCCCCTCCCCCGCGCCGTCCCCGGGACCGGTGCC
>NZ_JBPQTX010000469.1:0-3931 GCF_051386555.1 Streptomyces sp. URMC 126 | reverse complement strand
CCCCTCCGGGCCGGCGGCGCGGAGTCGCTGCCAGCAGGTGGCCGTCAGCCGCCGGGCTTCGGCGCCCGGCCAGGGCCGGGGCAGGAGTTCGGGCGGGAGCAGGGGGTCCGGGGTCATGGCGCGGGCGAACTCGGTCGCCAGTCCGACGGCCAGGGTGAGCCGCGCGGCGTCCGACGGCCGGGGTTCGGTGTCGAGTTCGGCGTGGCAGGCGCGGGCGACGGCGGCGAGCCGGTGGTGCCGTTCGGCGATCTCGTCCAGCGGCCAGAGCGCGGCGGCCAGGGCCCGCGGCTCGCCGAGTCCGCCGACGCGCAGGTCGGTGGTGGTGAGGACGGTGAGCGAGCCGTCGACGCCGCAGCGGCGGGCGTGGGCCTCGACGGGGGCGGTGATGTCGTTGGCGCTCACGTACAGCCCGCCCTGCGCGGGTGCCGCGCCGAGGTGGAGGAGGGCGTCGCGCAGGGCGTCGCGGGCGGCCCTGCGGGCCTCGGGGACGGCAAACGCGAACACGTGCCACCGGCCGTCCCAGGGGGCGAGGCCGCGGTCCTGCCGGTAGGCGTGGCGGACGTACGCCGCGTCCGGCGCGAACGACCCGTCCGCCCCCGCGACGGCGCGCAGCACCGCCTTGCGGCCCCGGCCGTCCTGGGTGAACCGGCCCTCGGCCACCAGGCGCCGTGCGCACAGCCGCACTTGCTGGTCGGTCATGCCGAGCAGGCCGGCGACCTCGTACAGTTCCCCGGCGTCGACCGTGCCGTCCTCCCGGACGAGGGCGTGCACGAGCAGCCGGGTGGGCACCTCGGGGCGGGCGGGCCGGTCGGTGTTCTTCTTCTCGCTCACGCCGCCGCCCCCCTTCCGGCCGGTACCGGCAGCCGCATGGTCGTCACGGCGCCGAAGCCCATGAGCCCCCGCAGGTACGGGGTGCGTTCGGTGCGGACGGCGGTGAAACCGTGCCGCTCGTACAGGGCGCGCGCCCTGGGGTTGGCGTCGATGACGTCCAGCCGGATCCGCCGGCAGCCGTTCTCGGCCGCCACGGCGGCGACCTCCCCGAGCAGCAGGCCGCCGATGCCCCGGCCGCGCAGGCCGGCCTCCACGGCGAGGCCGTCCATCACGAGCTCGCCGTCGGCGGGCGTCCGTTCGAACAGGGCCAGGAGCGCCAGCCGGGGCAGGCCCCGGAGCGGTCCGTAGGCCGCCAGGACGTCGCGCGCGCCGCCGCCGGTCAGCGCGCGGTCGCCGAGCCGGTAGCCGGCCACGCCGACCACCCGGCCGCCGACGAGCGCGGTGACGCCGCGGTCGCGGTGCAGGTGGGCGGCGAGGAAGGCGCGGGCCCGGTCGGGCGGGCCGAGGGCGGGCCCGAGTTTGCGCCCGAACGCTTCCCAGTAGAGCTCCGCCACCCGCTCCTCGGCGCCCTCGGGCACCCCGCGGCGTACCTCCGGCAGCGCACCGCCGCCGCTCTCGTTCCTCACCGGGCCCACTCGTCCCTCCCTGATCCCGAACTACGAACCGGCCTTGTGCTATCGATCTTAATACGTTCATCATCAGCACGAGCGTTTTGAAGATGAACGATTTCGAAGGCAAGGTGATGGACGTGTCCGGTGGACGCGTGCGGCGTGCGCTACGGCGCCGGTGGCGGGCGGTCGTGTGGTCCCTGGTGGGAGTGCTGGTCGCGGCGGCGGTGCCGGTCGGGGTCGTCGTCTGGCAGCACACCTACGACCTGCGCGAGGAACGGGTGACACTACGTCACGCGGGACGGCAGCTCACCGGGGTGCTGGCCCGGCCGAAGACGGGGCCGGGGCCGTTCGGAGCGGTCGTCTTCGTGCACGGCGACGGCCCCGTGAACGCCACGCACGACACGTACTACCGGCCGCTGTGGGAGGCGTTCGCCCGCGCGGGCTACGCGTCGCTCTCCCTCGACAAGCCCGGCGTCGGCGGCTCGGAGGGCGACTGGCTCGACCAGAGCATGGCCGACCGCGCCGACGAAACGCTGGCCGCCGTGACCTGGGTCCGCACCCTGCCGGACATCGACGGCCGCCGCGTCGGCCTGTGGGGCGCCAGCCAGGCCGGCTGGGTGCTGCCCAAGGTCGCGGCCAGGGACCGCGGGCTGCGGTTCGTCATCGCCGTCTCCCCCGCCGTCAACTGGCTGCGGCAGGGCCGCTACAACCTCCTCGCCGAACTCCGCCGGGACGGCGCGTCCGCCCAGGAAACGGCCGCCGCGCTGCGCCGCCGCGAGACGGTCCTCGGCCTGCTGCGGCGCCGGGCGCCGTACGCCGCGTACCGCGCGGCACTCGGCGAGGAGGCGGACATGACGCCCGCCCGCTGGCGGTTCGTGACCCGCAACCACACCGCCGACGCCACCGCGGACCTGCGGGCGGCGCGCGGCACCCCGGTGCTGCTGGTCGTGGCGGGCCACGACGTCAACGTGGACGTCGCCGAGACGGAGGCCGTCTACCGCCGGCTGCTCCCGCCCCGCACCCTGCGCGTCGCCCGCTACCCGGACGCCACCCACTCCCTGGTCCCCCACGCCGTCGAACGCTCCGAGGCCCGGCTGACGCTGACCGCGCTGTTCGCCCCGCGCCGGCTGTACACGGCCGGCTTCCTCGCCGACCAGGAGCGGTACGCGCGGGCGGCGGGGAAGGAGGCGCCGTGACGGCGCCAACACCCAGCGGCAGGGCGGGCGTTGCGGCGACGCCGATTCGGACAGCCTCCCGGACGCGAGAGTTCCGGGCGGCCGGACGCAGACGGAGACGGACCACCCGTCCCCTCAGGAGGAAGCATGGGCGAGAATCGTGCAGCCATTCGATACAACGGCGGGGTCGATGGGACCAGAGGGGCGATCCCCTCCCGGCCGCCCCGCCACGGCCCATTCCAGGGGGGAACCCGCCATGACCGCACACTCGATGCCCGACGCCGGCCCGATATCCGACGCCGCTCCGATATCCGACACGGCCCCGGCTGCCGGCGCCGCGCCGAGAGCCCGCCGCCTGCCGCGCCGCGCCCTCGCCACCGCCGTCGCGGTGACGGCCGTCGCCGCGCCGCTCGCCGTGGCTGAGCCGGCCGCCGCCGCGGGCCCGAAGGTCGTCTGCACCTCGGCCAAGGCGGGGCTCGCCGCCAAGCTCACCAAGGACATCACCGCGGCACTGCGCGGCCGGGCCGGCCACATGGGCATCGCGCTCGACGACCCGAAGACGAAGACGACCTGCACCTACGACGCGGACCGGCAGTTCGACTCCGCGAGCGTCTTCAAGCCGATCGTCCTGGGCACCCTGCTGTGGGACGCCGACCGGGCGAAGCGCTCGCTGTCGTCGCGCGAGAAGGCGCTCGCCAAGAAGATGATCACCGAGTCGGACAACGACTCCACGACGGAGCTCCGCAACCGGCTCACCACGGCGAAGATCAAGTCCTTCGTCAAGGCCGCCGGCATGCAGCGCACGCTGCCCAACCAGACCTGGGGCACCACCCAGATCACCGCCCGGGACGAGCAGCGGCTCCTCTCCCTCCTCACCACGCACAACAAGCTGATCACCGACAAGTCCCGGGCCTACGCCCTCGACCTGATGAACAAGGTGATCCCGTCGCAGCGCTGGGGCACCCCGGCCGGCGCCCCCAAGGGCACCAAGGTCCACGTCAAGAACGGCTGGCTGCAGCGCGACCGGGACGGCCTCTGGCGCGTACACAGCATCGGTGCCTTCACGGCCGGCGGCCGGACGTACACCATGTCGGTCCTCACCCACGGCAACCGCACCTGGCAGGGCGGCATCGACGCCATCCAGGCCGTCGCCCGCGCCATCCACCGCGACGTGAACCCGGCGACGAAGAACGCCCAGCTCATCACGCCGCCGGCCCACCCGCAGGAGGTCATGCCGCCCGGCGTGTGACCTGCGGGACGCGGCCCCCGAGCGGCAGCAAGGCGGCTCGGGGGGGCGCGGGGGGCGCGGGCGGC
>NZ_JBPQTX010000468.1:0-3966 GCF_051386555.1 Streptomyces sp. URMC 126 | reverse complement strand
GTCCCACCCCAGGAAGCCCCACCATGCTCGTCGCCCGCTCCGCCGCCCTGTTCCTCGTCGCCGCCCTGTTCGAGATCGGGGGCGCCTGGCTGGTGTGGCAGGGGGTGCGGGAGCACCGCGGGTGGCTGTGGGCGGGCGCCGGGGCCGTCGCCCTGGGCCTCTACGGCTTCGTGGCCACGCTCCAGCCCGACGCCCACTTCGGCCGGATCCTCGCCGCGTACGGCGGGGTCTTCGTCGCCGGTTCACTGGCCTGGGGCGCGGTGGCGGACGGCTACCGGCCCGACCGCTACGACGTGGTGGGCGCGCTGGTGTGCCTCGTCGGCATGGCGGTCATCATGTGGGCGCCGCGCGGCCGCTGACGCGAGGTCCGGGCACGCGGACCGGCAGCGCCGACCCGCCGCGTCCGGCGGACGGGCCGGGGGCTCCGGCCGGCCCGTGGGTCCGGCGCCCTCGTCACGCGCACGTCTCCGGCCGCGTCCGCGGCCTCACCGCCGGCGCCGCCCCGGTGTGGCCTCACCGTGTGATCGTGCCCCCGTCGGCCATGTCCCTCCCCGTCCGGCCCGCCCCCGTGCACAAGCATGGCGGGCAGCCGCACGCCGGCCCGGCCCCTTCCGCGGGGCCGGTGGCCCCGGGTGCGGGGACCCGGAGGAATGGCAGTGATCATCACCGTCGTCGTCGCCGTGTGCGCGCTGCTCGCGGGTGTCTTCGGGCGTCGCCCGCTGCGTCGGCAGCTCGCGGCGATCGAGACACCGAATCTGACCGTCCGCGATTTCATCCTGCCGTTGCAGGCCCTGACCGTCTTCGTGCTGGCCTACGTCCTCGTCACGGCTTCGAGCTCCCACAGCAGGGCCGAGGAGGCGGTTCGCCAGGAGGCCCGGATCCTCGACCACATGTACGAGGCCGCCGACTTCGTCCCGGCCGCCCCCCGGCAGCGTCTCCAGGGCGACATCGCCTGCTATGTACGCGCGGTACGCCACCAGGAGTGGCCCGCCATGGCCCACGGCCGTGGTTCGAGCGCCCCGGAGACCTGGAGCCGGGACGTCCACGGCACCCTGCGGGGTGTGGACACCAAGAGCACGCCCTTCGGCCAGCTCGTGTCCGCCGAGGAGAAGCGCGACGAGGCACGCCAGACCCGCATCGCGGAGTCGACGCCCACCATCCCCGGTCCGGTCTACTGGCTGATGCTGGCCAGCCTCGCCGTCCTCGTCATCAACCTGGGCCTGTGCCTGCCGGCCACCAAGAACCTCACGGTCACCTGCGGCCTCGTGGTGTTCACCGCCCTCCTCACCGCCACCCTGCTGGCCACCCGTGACGTGGACCGGCCTTTCGGCGGCGTCATCCAGATCAAGGCCACGCCGTTGACCGTGCTGGAGGACCGGCTGTCCCGCGAGTACACCGCCACCTACCGGGAGGCCGGTCCCCCCTGCCGCGAGGACGGCGGCAGGCGCGCGTCGTGAACCCGCGCGCCCGCGCGGCGCGGTCACCGGACGGTCGACGGCACGGCCCACCGTCCCGCAGCCGCCGCCGCACCCCGACGCACCGCGGCCCGGCGGCGGCGAGAAGCCGCCCACCGGGCCGCGGACTACCGAAAAGCTCAGCCAAGCAGCGAAAGCGCCTGGTTGAACGTCGCGGACGGCCGCATCACGGCCGCCGCCTTCTCCACGTCGGGCTGGTAGTAGCCGCCGATGTCGACGGGCTGCCCCTGCACGGAGTTCAGCTCCTCGACGATCGTCGCCTCCTGCTCGGTGAGCGCCTTGGCGAGCCCGGAGAACGCCTCGGCGAGCTCCGCGTCGTCCTTCTGCGCGGCCAGCTCCCGCGCCCAGTACATGGCGAGGTAGAAGTGGCTGCCGCGGTTGTCGATGCCACCGAGGCGGCGGCTCGGCGACTTGTCCTCCTCCAGGAAGGTCGCGGTGGCGCGGTCCAGCGTGTCGGCGAGGATTTGCGCGCGGGCGTTGCCGGTGGTCTTCGCGTAGTGCTCGAAGGACGGCACGAGGGCGAAGAACTCGCCGAGCGAGTCCCAGCGCAGGTAGTTCTCCTTGACGAGCTGCTGCACGTGCTTGGGCGCGGAGCCGCCGGCGCCGGTCTCGAAGAGGCCGCCGCCGTTCATCAGCGGGACGACCGACAGCATCTTGGCGCTGGTGCCCAGCTCCAGGATGGGGAACAGGTCGGTCAGGTAGTCGCGCAGCACGTTGCCGGTGACGGAGATGGTGTTCTCGCCGCGGCGGATGCGCTCCAGGGAGAACTTGGTGGCCTCGACCGGGGCCATGATCCGGATGTCCAGGCCCTCGGTGTCGTGCTCGGGCAGGTACGCCTTGACCTTGGCGATGAGCTGCGCGTCGTGGGCGCGGGTCTCGTCGAGCCAGAAGACGGCCGGGTCGCCGGTGGCGCGGGCGCGGGTGACGGCCAGCTTCACCCAGTCCTTGATGGGGGCGTCCTTGGTCTGGCACATGCGGAAGATGTCGCCGGCGCCGACGGCCTGCTCCAGGACGACGTTCCCGGCGGCGTCGAGGACGCGGACGGTGCCGGTGACGGGGACCTCGAAGGTCTTGTCGTGGCTGCCGTACTCCTCGGCCTTCTGCGCCATCAGGCCGACGTTGGGCACGGAGCCCATGGTCGACGGGTCGAAGGCGCCGTGGGCGCGGCAGTCGTCGATGACGGCCTGGTAGACGCCCGCGTAGCTGCTGTCCGGGAGGACGGCGAGGGTGTCGGCCTCCTGGCCGTCCGGGCCCCACATGTGGCCGGAGGTGCGGATCATGGCCGGCATGGAGGCGTCGACGATGACGTCGCTGGGGACGTGCAGGTTGGTGATGCCGCGGTCGGAGTCGACCATCGCCAGGGCCGGGCCCTCGGCGAGCTCGGCGTCGAAGGATTCCTTGATCTTGGCGCCCTCGGGCAGCGCCTCCAGGCCCTTGAAGATGCCGCCGAGGCCGTCGTTGGGGGACAGGCCGGCGGCGGCCAGCGCCTCGCCGTGCTCGGCGAAGGTCTTCGGGAAGAAGGCGCGCACGACGTGGCCGAAGACGATGGGGTCGGAGACCTTCATCATGGTGGCCTTGAGGTGCACGGAGAACAGCACGCCCTCGGCCTTGGCGCGGGCGACCTGCGCGGTGAGGAACTCGCGCAGCGCGGCGACGCGCATCACGGAGGCGTCGACGACCTCGCCCGCGAGCACCGGCACGGACTCGCGGAGGACGGTGGTGGTGCCGTCGTCACCGGAGAGCTCGATGCGCAGGGTGCCGTCCTCGGCGATGACGGCGGACTTCTCGGTGGACCGGAAGTCGTCGACGCCCATGGTGGCGACGTTCGTCTTGGAGTCGGCGGTCCAGGCGCCCATGCGGTGCGGGTGGGCCTTGGCGTAGTTCTTGACCGACGCGGGGGCGCGGCGGTCGGAGTTGCCCTCGCGCAGGACCGGGTTGACGGCGCTGCCCTTGACCTTGTCGTAACGGGCGCGGATCTCGCGCTCCTCGTCGGTCTTCGGGTCGTCCGGGTAGTCCGGCAGGGTGTAGCCCTGCTCCTGGAGCTCGGCGACGGCGGCCTTGAGCTGCGGGATGGACGCCGAGATGTTCGGCAGCTTGATGATGTTGGCGCCGGGGGTCTTGGCCAGCTCGCCGAGCTCGGCGAGGGCGTCGGGGATGCGCCGGCTCTCGTCCAGGTACTCGGGGAAGCTGGCGATGATGCGGCCGGCCAGGGAGATGTCGCGGCTCTCCACGGTGACGCCGGCCGTCGAGGCGTACGCCTTGACCACGGGCAGGAACGAGTGCGTCGCCAGCGCCGGCGCCTCGTCGGTGTGCGTATAGATGATGGTCGAGTCAGTCACCGGGTGCTCCGCTCCACGTTTGCAACATTGCTCGATATCAAGATATCCCGAACGGGCCGCCTCGCTCACAGGGCCCTGCCCCTCCGTTTACGTCACAGGACCCCGCCGCTCCGACCGGGAGCGACGGGGTCCTGTGCGCGGGGAGGGGGGCG
>NZ_JBPQTX010000467.1:0-3981 GCF_051386555.1 Streptomyces sp. URMC 126 | reverse complement strand
GGGCGCGACGGGGGACGCCGCCGGGGCAGCTCGACGGCGGCCCCCCTTGCTCGCGGGGGGAGCCCGCCGGCGCTGCCGGACCGCCCCCCGTGCCCCGTCCCGATCCGTCGCGGCGCCGTCCTGGAGCTTCCGGGCGCGCCGCGTGCGGTTCCACTGCGGATGAGTGAGGCGGCGAGGACGGGTCAGAAGTCGACGTTCGCGGTCTCGTCCGCGCGCATCACCGACTCCTGGCGGAACTGCTTCTTGTAGGCGGCGCGGATCTCCTCGATACCGGCGTCCTTCGAGCGGGCCTCGGACTTCGGGTAGTAGAGGGTGAGTTCGTAGGAGCGCTCACGGATCAGGGCGCCCTTCGCGTCGCGCCACTGCCCGCGCGCGTCCTCGATGGTCAGGCCGTCGGGGAACTTGGGGGTGACGCGCCGGGTCACGAACTCACGGAACTGACGGTCCGTCACGTCCGGCCGGCCGTCGGAGCGGGCGGTGCCGAAGTAGAGGTGGGTGCCCACGTACGGGGCGCCGCGCACGGCCGTCGTGCGGGCCGACGGGGACGGGTCGTCGCCGGCGTCCAGGGCGGCGTACGCCGTGGGGGCGCCCACGGCCAGGACGGTCGCGGCGGCCAGGGCGGCGGTGCGCAGGCGGGAGGTGCGCTGGGGCACGGGTGTTGTCCTTTCGGCCGGAGACCGGCCCGGCGGCGGGCCGGTGCGCCGAAGCGCGCCGACAACTCTTCCGCCCGGGCCGGGGCCGCGCCCGCCGTTCCGCGCTTCCCGACCGAAAAGTGGTGGGCGGGAGCGAGCGTGTTGACCGAGGGCGCGGCGCGGTTCCTCCGCTCGTCGCATCGCCGGCCGAGACCTTCGGAAGCGACACGGGCGGCACCTCGACGGCGTCCCGCCACGCCGCCGTCCGGCGCCCTACCGGGTGGCGAACGGCTGGTCCGTCGGGACGATTTCGCGGCCGAGCGGCATCAGGGAGACCGGGATCAGCTTGAAGTTCGCGATGCCCAGGGGGATGCCGATGATCGAGCAGCAGAGCGCGATGCCGGTGAGGATGTGGCCCAGCGCCAGCCACCAGCCCGCGAAAACCAGCCAGATGACGTTGCCGAGCAGCGAACCGGCGCCCGCGTCACGGCGTTCCACGGTCGTCCGGCCGAAGGGCCAGAGCGCGTAGGACGCGATACGGAACGAGGCGATCCCGAAGGGGATCGTCACGATGAGGACGCAGCAGATGATGCCGGCGACCACGTAGCCGAGAGCCATCCACAGCCCGCAGAGGACCAGCCAGATGACATTTAGGATGAACCTCATGTAAGTAGCCTTCCACGCGACTGGTTCCCTGGCCACTGAGACGCCGGGAGGTGGCGGCGCGGTTGCCTTTCGCGCAGGTGGGATGGGGTCCGCCGGCAAGGGGGGTGCGGCGGGTTCCGTGGCGTAGCGGCTCATCGTCTCCAGGTGTGCCCGGGGGCTCGCGGTGCGGCCTTGGGCTGCCGCGTCCCGCAGGTCGCGGAAGTACTGGATGTACAGGTCCGGCGTGAACACGCTGAGCATGACGGCGGGTTCACCGGTCGTGTTGGCGAAGGTGTGCGGCGCTCCGGGCGGGACGAGCACGAATGTGCCCGCGGTCGCGTCGTGGTCCCGGTTTCCGACCGTGAACCGCACCGTGCCGGAGAGGACGTAGAAGCCCTCGTCGTGGCGGGCGTGACGGTGCTGCGGCGGTCCCGGAGTGTGCGGCGCGAGGACGGACTCGGTGACCCCGAGGCGGTGGGCGGTGTTGCCGCCGTCCTCCAGGACGCGCATACGGGTGGTGCCCAGGAGGATCGTCTCCCCCTCGCCCGGGCGGACCACCGATACGGCGGGGGCGCCGAGCGGCTCATGGGTTTCTGTCGTCGGTACGTCGGTCTTGGGCGCGTCGGTTTTCGGTGGGTCGGTTTTCGGTGGGTCGGCCATGTCCCCCATTCCACGGGCGGGGTGCGGCGGGCGTCCAAGTCCCTTTCCGTAGGGGCGATACCGTACGGGTATCGTCCCCGCATGGAGCTGCGCGCGCTGCGCTATTTCGTGGCGGTCGCCGAGGAACTCCACTTCGGCCGGGCCGCCGCCCGGCTGCACATGAGCCAGCCGCCGCTGAGCCGGGCCATCCGGCGGTTGGAGAGCGATGTCGGCGCCTCGCTGTTCGACCGGTCGCCCGCCGGTGTCGCGCTCACTCCCGTCGGCGTGGTCCTGCTCGGCGAGGCGCGGGACCTGCTCGAACGCGCCGACCGGCTACGCGCCCGCGTCGCCACGGCGGCCGGGGCCGCCACCCTCACCGTCGGCGTCCTCGGTGACGACGACGGCCCGGGCGCGGCCCGGCAGGCCCGTGCCTTCCGCCGGCGGCATCCGCACGTCGAAGTCCTCGTCCGCGACGCGGACCTGACCGATCCCTCCTGCGGGCTGCGCGCCGGGACGGTCGACGTGGCCCTGACGCGAGGCCCCTTCGACGAGACCGGGCTGTCCGTGCGCGAGCTGCGGGCCGACCCGGTGGGTGTCCTGCTGCGCGCCGACGATCCTCTGGCCCGCCGCGGCAGTCTGCGGCCGGCGGAGCTCGCGGGCCGTCGCTGGTTCCGTTTCCCGGCGGGCACCGACCCGCTGTGGCAGGCGTATTGGAGTGGTGGTGAGCCACGCGAGGGTCCGGTGGTACGCGCGGTCCGGGAGTGCCGGCAGGCCGTCCTCTGGAACGGCACGGTCGGCATGACGCTCCTGGGCCATGACCCGGGCGAGGGGCTCGTCGTGGTGCCGCTGACCGGACTGCCTCCGAGTCCGGTGGTGGTGGCGTGGCGGGCGGGTGACGCGAATCCGCTCGTCCGGTCGTTCGTGCGGATCGCCGTCGCCGCATATCGCGGGTGAGACGTCTTCGGGGGCGTGAGGGAAGACGTTCGGACATGTTCCGGAGACGGAAGGCCATTCAGGCGCTCGCTCCGGGTTCGTACGGTGGAGGAGTCGAAACGGACCAACGAACAAACGAACGCGAACGAGCAGGGAGCGTCCCCAATGCGTGCTGTGGTGCAGAAGACCTTCGGCGGCCCCGAGGTGCTGGAGCTGGTGGAGAAGGAGCGGCCGGTTCCGCTCGCGGCCGAGGTGCTGGTGCGGGTCCGGGCGAGCGCGGTGAACCCGGTGGACGTCGCGGTCCGGTCCGGGGCCTTCCCGCTGCTGGGCGAGCCGCCGTTCGGGGTGGGCTGGGACGTCTCCGGGGTCGTCGAGGAGGTCGGCGCCGGCTCCCGGTTCAAGGTCGGGGACGAGGTGTACGGGATGCCGTTCTTCCCGCGCGCCGCCAACGCCTACGCCGAGTACGTGACCGTCCCCTCGCGGCAGGTCGCACGGAAGCCCGCCTCGCTCGACCACGTGCACGCCGCCGCGCTGCCGCTCGCGGCGCTCACCGCCTGGCAGGGACTGGTGGACGCGGCCGGCGTCGGGGAGGGCGACCGGGTGCTGATCCACCGGGCGGCCGGCGGGGTCGGGCACCTGGCCGTGCAGATCGCGAAGGTCCGGGGCGCCGAGGTGATCGCGCTGGCGAGTGCGGCCAAGCACGAGTTCGTCCGCGGGCTGGGTGCCGACGAGGTGATCGACTACCAGGCGGTCGACTTCACCGAGGCGGTGAAGGACGTCGACGTCGTCTTCGACTCCACTGCCCAGGGCGCCCGTTCGACGGCGGTCCTCCGCCCCGGCGGCACGCTCGTCAGCATCCTGGAGCACGCCGACCGGGAGCTCGCGGCGCGGATCGAGGCGGACGGCTTCCGCTTCGCCGGGGTCTCGGTGGAGCCGGACTACGCGGCACTGGAGGCCATAGCCGGCCTCGTGGACGCGGGCCGGATCCGACCGCACGTCGGGGCGACGTTCCCGCTCGCCGAGGCGGGCAAGGCGCATGAACTGGTGGGCTCGGGGCGGGCGCTGGGCAAGGTCGTGCTGACGGTGGACTGAGGCCGGGATGGGGGTGAGCGGTGGAGCGGGGGATGCGTGG
>NZ_JBPQTX010000466.1:0-3983 GCF_051386555.1 Streptomyces sp. URMC 126 | reverse complement strand
CACCCCCACCGCCACCAGCGCCTCCGCCCCGGCCATCCGCACGATCCGAGCGGGCGCCGCCCCGGCCAAGCCGAGCGCGGCGAACTCCCGGCGCCGCCCGGCCGTCGCCATGACGAGCGTGTTCGCCACGGAGATCAGCGCGTAGCCGACCGAGATCCCCAAGGTGACCGAGGCGGCGGTGGACGCCTTCTCCCTCAGCCCTCGCTCCACGGCCGCGAACCATTCGCCGACCGTCCCGGCCCGGGCGGGATGCCCGTCGAGCGCCGCCGCCAGGCGGTCCGCGACGGCGGCCCGGTCGGCGCCCGGACGGTACGTCAGCAGAGCCCGGTCCGGCAGCGCGTCCCGCCCCACCAGGGCGGACGACACATAGGCGGTGTCACCCGCGAGGCCCGTCCGCACCACGGCGGCGATCCGCAGCTCGTGGGGCACGCCGTCCGGCAGCCGCACCACGACCCGTTCCCCCGCCGCCAGCCCGTTGCCGTCGGCCGCCTTCCGGTCGATGACGAGCGAGTCGTCACCGAACGCCGCCAGCGAGCCCGCGACCGCCGTCGGCCGGAGCATGTCACCGAGCGCCGCGGGCGCGACGGCCTGAGCGGACAGCGAGTCGAGAACCTCACCGGAACGCCTCGCGACATAGGCGCGAACGGGCGTGACAGGGACGACCGAGACACCGGGCACGCCGTGGAGCGCCTCCATCGTCGGCCGGTCCAGCCGCTTGCCCCCGACGGGCAGCACCACCCGGTCGGCGCGGGTCTCCGCCCGCGCCTGCGCCACCCGGGCCCGGTCCCCCGCACTCTGCGCGCACAGCATGGTGGCGGCCAGCCCGACCGCGACCGCCGACGGCACCACGGCGGCGGCCGCGCGCCGGCGCGCGTTGAGCAAGTTCTGCCGCACCAGCAGCCCACCGGCACCCCGCCGGACCCACGGCCGCGTCACCAGCCGCGCGACGGCCGGCAGGACGAGCGGCGCCACCAGCGCGCAGCCGCCGGCGAACAGCAGGGGGACCATCCCGTACTTGCGCGGGTTCACGGCCGTCTCCGGCGCCTGCCGGGAGATCACCCAGCCGGCGACGACCGCCCCGGCCAGCATCCCGACGCCCAGCAACACCCGCAGCGGGGTCAGGGCGCGCCTGCTCGCCGCCGCCTCCCGCATCGCCTCGGCCGGCCGCACCCTGGCCGCGCGCAGGGCGGCGGACGCGGCGCCGAGCAGCGCGGTGGCGACCCCCAGGACGAACGCGCAGGCCGGCGCGACGGGTTCGACGCCGATCGTGAACCAGCGCGGCGCCACCTCGTGGTCCGTCATCCACGCCCCGAGCGCGCCGGCGGAGCAGACGCCCACGGCACAGCCGACCGCGGACGCCACCACGCCCAGAACCGCCGCCTCCGCCAGCACCGTCCGCCGGACCTGCCGGGGCGTCGCCCCGACGAGCCGGAGCAGCGCCAGCTCCCGCCGCCGTTGATCGACGGCGAACGCGAAGGTGGCGATCACGATGACCACGGCCACCGACGCCGCGATGACCATCGTCGTCCCGGCCATCGCCTGGGCGTTGGCCAGGGCGGCGGCACCGCCGGACGGGTCGGGGTCGGCGTCGACGCGTCCGTCCCCGGTACGGACGAGAGCCCCCGCCCCGGCGGCCGCCCGCAGCCGGTCCGGTGGTCCCGTCGCCACCAGGGCGTTGACGGGCGGCGATAGCCGGGCCGCCGTCCGGTCGGTGAAGAACACGGCGTCCTCGAACCAGACCGGTGCCGTCACCCCCGCCACCGTGTACCGCCGCACGCCGTCCGCCGTGCCGACGGACACGGAACGCCCCACGAGTTCCGCTTCCCCGCCGCCCACCACGACCTCGCCGTCTCCGGCGGGAGCCCGGCCCGCGACCAGGCGGTAGCGGCCGAACCCGGCCGCCGACCAGCCATGGCCGACCGCGGCGCGCGCTCCGGGAGCCGCGCCGCGCGACGCGGCCGCCGCCAGCGTGACGTCGAAGGTCCGGTCCGCGGTGACGGCGCCGGTGGCGGCGATCCGCTCGACCGTGCGGTCCGGGAGGGCCGTGGGGAGATGGGCGGGATCGCCCCGCGGGTCGGCGGGCACGACGACGGCCGGCGCGGCGGCGAAGCGCTGCGGACCCGGGTGCGGAGTGCCGAAGGTGGCCGCCAGGGCGAGCGCCGTCATCGCGATCACCGCGGTCCCCAAGGCGAGCGCGAGGAAGGCCCCGGCGAACGCCGCCCGCCGGGCCCTCAGCGTCGCCAGGGCGAGGCTCAGCACGCGGCCGTCTCCAGACCCGTCATCCGCGCGGCGACGCCCTCGGCCGTCGGCCGGTCGAGCCCGTCCGCCACCCTGCCGTCCGCCAGGAACACCACCCGGTCGGCGAACGAAGCCGCCACCGGATCGTGGGTGACCATGACGACCGTCCGGCCGTGCGCGGAGACGGCCCGCCGCAGGAGGGCGAGGACGCCCCGGGAGGCCCCGAAGTCCAGGGCGCCGGTCGGCTCGTCCGCGAAGATCACGTCGGGGCGGGTGACCAGGGCGCGGGCGATGGCGACGCGCTGTTGCTGTCCGCCCGACAGCTCCCCGGGCAGGTGCCCGGCCCGGCCGGCCAGCCCGACGTCGTCCAGCGCGCGGTTCACCGCTCCCTCGTCGGGCCGCAGCCCGCCGAGCCGCAACGGCAGTTCCACGTTCTGCCGTGCCGTCAGCGACGGCAGGAGGTTGAAGTGCTGGAAGACGAAGCCGATACGGGAGCGGCGCAGCACCGCCAGCCGCGTTTCGGACAACTTCGCGGGGTCGGACCCGGCGAGTTCCACCCGCCCCTCGTCCAGCCGGTCGAGGCCGGCGGCACACTGCAACAGCGTCGACTTGCCCGAGCCGGACGGCCCCATGACGGCGGTGAAGGTGCCCGCGCCGAAGGACAGGTCCACTCCGGCGAGAGCGGCGACCCGGTTCTCCCCCGTTCCGTAGGCCTTGTACGCCCCGGTGAGGGAGACGACGGCGCGGTCGTGCTGGGTCACGGTGTTTCTCCAGGTCAGCGGGGAGACGGTTCGCCCGCCATGCTGTCCGCCCGGCGTACCCGCGCACATCGCCGGAGCGGGGGATCCGGTCCGTGCGGCGCCTCCCCCGCACGAGGGAGGCGCCGCACGCGGAGAAGCTCGGGCCCCGGGGGAGAGGACGCGTCTCAGACGTCGCCCGGCGCGATCAGCCCCGTCTCGTACGCGCAGATGACCGCCTGGACGCGGTCCCGCAACCCCAGCTTCGACAGCACATTGCCCACATGCGTCTTCACCGTGTGCTCGCTGACCACCAGCCGCGCCGCGATCTCCCCGTTGGACAGCCCCCTGCCGAGCAGCACGAGCGTCTCGTGCTCCCGCGCGGTCAGCACGGCGAGACGGTCCCGCCCGTCGGGCAACGGCCCGTCGGCCCCGACGGCGGCCGGCTTCCGGCGCGTGTAGTCCGCGACCAGCCGACGGGCCACCGACGGAGCCAGCAGCGCGTCACCCTCGACGACCACCCGCACCGCGTGCACCAGGTCGGCGCGTCGTACGTCCTTGAGCAGAAAGCCGCTCGCGCCGGCGTGCAGCGCGTCGTGCACGTAGTCGTCCTGGTCGAAGGTGGTCAGCATGACCACCTTGGTGGCGCTCTCCGCGCAGATGACGCGGGCCGCCTCGATGCCGTCCACGCCGGGCATCCGGATGTCGAGCAGCACCACATCGGGCGCGTACCGCCGCACGGCCTCGATCGCCGCCGCACCGTCACCGGCCTCCGCGACCACCTCCATGTCCGGCTGCGCCGACAGGATCATCGAAAACCCGGCCCGGACCAGCTCCTGGTCGTCGGCCACCACGACACGGATCGTCACCCTGCCACCTCCACCGGCGAGCCGGCCGCCAGCGGCAGGGAAAGGGCGACGCGGAACCCACGCCCTCCCGGGCCCGGCCCGGACGCGACCCTCCCGCCGTGCACCGCGGCCCGCTCCCGGATCCCGGCCAGCCCGCGCC
>NZ_JBPQTX010000465.1:0-4018 GCF_051386555.1 Streptomyces sp. URMC 126 | reverse complement strand
AGCAGGGAGTTGATCTGCTCCAGCCGGTCGGGGGCCATGCCGATGCCCTCGTCCTGGACGGACAGCATCACGTCGCCCGCGTGCGGCGGCCGGCACGCCCGCCCGGCCGGCCGGGATCCGCACCCGACGCACCCGCAGAGCCCGCCGGACCCGTACCAGGGCGAGCTCACCGGAACCGGCCTGCCCAAGCGCACCCCGCGGACGGTGCCGCAGCCCCCGCCCGTCCAGCGGGTGCGCAAGGGCGTGGACGCGGAGGCGCTGCGGGCCAGGCTCGCCGGGTTCCAGCAGGGGGCGCGGGAGGGCCGGCGCGACGTGGAGCAGGAGCTCGCGGGGCGTGACGGTGACCGGCGCCGGGCGGCGCCGCCGCCGCACGCGGGCGGTGACGTCGGTGATGTCGGTGGTATCGGTGATGTCGAGGAGGCACGCGGTTGACTGCATTTTCCCGGGGGGCGACCCCCGTCACCCCCGTCGGCACCCCCGGAATTCCCGGCAGTTCCGGAATCCCCGGTGGCGTCGGCTACGGACTGAGCCACGAGGCCCGCAACCTCCAGTGGCTGCTGACCGACGTGGTCGAGGAGGTGCCCGGCGTCCGCTCGGTGGCGGTCGTCTCCTCCGACGGCCTGCTGCTGCTCTCCTCCGACCCGGGGCAACGGCCGGACGGCGGCGGCCCGGTGGACGGCCCCCGGCACTCCACCGCCGACCTGGCGACGATCGTCGCCGGCCTCGGCAGCCTCACCACCGGGGCGGCGTCCCTGATGGACGGGGGTCCGGTCAAGCAGACCATGGTGGCCATGGAGGAGGGCAGCCTGTTCGTCATGACCATCAGCGACGGCTCGCTGCTGGGCGTCCACACCGCCCCCGACTGCGACATGAGCGTCGTCGCCTACCACATGGCCCTGTTCGTCGGCCGCGCCGGACACGTCCTGACCCCCGAACTCCGCCGCGAACTACGGCAGTCGGTGGAGGCGGTCAGATGACCGGAGGCTGCGCCGTACCCGCCAGGGCCCCGGCCCCCGCTCCGGCGCGCCGGGGCCGGACGGCCCGGGTGCGCCCGTACTCGGCCGCGGGCGGCCGGGCCCCCTGCGGGCACGTCCTCCAGGTGGAGACGTTCGTGCAGGCGCACGAGCGGCGGGCCGGCGACGCGAGCGCCGCCCGGCTGCCGCCGGAGGCGGGCGCCATCGTCGGGCTCTGCCGCGGGCTGCGGGCCGTCGCCGAGGTCTCGGCGCTGCTGAGGATGCCGCTGGGAGTGGTCCGCGTCCTCTTGGGCGATCTGGCGGACCAGGGAAGAATCCGCGTCTACGGCCCCGGTCACGGCACCGGACGGCCCGACCGCGCGCTGCTCGAAAGGGTCCAGTGTGGACTTCGCAGGATCTGAGACCGAGACGATAGCGGGCTCCGAACCCGTACGGGAACGCCCGCAGCACGCCCCGGAAGGCCGGACCCGGGCCCCCGCCGCCACGAAGATCGTCGTCGCGGGCGGCTTCGGCGTGGGCAAGACGACGTTCGTGGGCTCGGTATCGGAGATCACCCCGCTGCGCACGGAGGCCGTGATGACGGTCGCCGGCGAGGAGGTGGACGACGCCGTCGCGGTCCCCGAGAAGGCCACCACCACGGTCGCCATGGACTTCGGCCGGATCACCCTCGAACCCGACCTCGTCCTCTACCTGTTCGGCACCCCCGGCCAGCAGCGGTTCTGGTTTATGTGGGACGACCTGGTGCGCGGCGCCATCGGGGCCGTGGTCCTCTGCGACACCCGCCGGCTCGCGGACTGCTTCCCCGCCCTCGACTACTTCGAGAGCAGCGGCCTGCCGTACATCGTCGCCGTCAACCACTTCGAGGGAACGCCCCGGCACGAGGCGGAGGAGGTCCGTGAGGCGCTGTCGCTGACCGCCGACATCCCGGTTCTGATCATGGACGCGCGGGAGCGGAGCACGGTCGTCGACTCGCTGCTGACCCTCGTCGGCCGCGCCCTCGACGTCACCCCGGAAACGCGCTGAGGGCGCGTGACGCGGAGACGGGACAGGGAAACGTGCGACGCATCCTCATAGTCGGCGCCGGCCAGTCCGGACTCCAGCTCGCCCTCGGCCTCCAGGCCCGCGACTACGACGTGACGCTGCTCTCCAACCGCACCCCGGACGAGATGCGCGCCGGCCGTGTCACCTCCACCCAGGTCATGTTCGGCACCGCCCTGGCGCACGAGCGCGAGCTCGGCCTCGGCTTCTGGGAGGACCACGCCCCGCCCATCGAGGGGTTCGGCTTCTCGGTGGCCGGCCCGCCGCTCCCGTCCGTGGCCCCCGCCGGGCGGGTGCGGCGCATCGTCGACTGGGTCGGCCGGCTGGACGCGCCCGCCCGCTCCGTCGACCAGCGGCTGAAGATGGCCGGCTGGCTGGAGACCTTCGCGGCGCGCGGCGGCAAGCTGGTCCTCCACGGCGCCACCGTCTGCGACCTGGACTTCTTCGCCCACCACTACGACCTGGTGCTGGTCGCCGCGGGCAAGGGCGAGCTGGTCTCCCTCTTCGACCGCGACCCCGCCCGCTCCCCGTACGCCGCGCCGCAGCGCTGCCTCGCCCTGGCCTACGTGCACGGCCTGGGCCCGCGCCCCGAACACCCCGAGTACGACGCCGTCCGCTGCACCCTCGTGCCCGGCGTCGGCGAACTGCTGGTGATCCCTGCCCTGACCCTCACCGGCCGCGCCGACATCCTCTTCTGGGAGGGCCTCCCCGGCGGCCCCCTCGACGTCTTCGGCACGGGCGAGAGCCCGGGGGAGCACCTGGGCCGGGTGCTGGAGCTCATGGAGCGGTACGCGCCCTGGGAGTACGGCCGCGCCACCCAGGTCGAACTCACCGACGCGGGCGCCACGCTCGCCGGCCGCTACACCCCCGTGGTCCGCGACCCCGTCGGCCGGCTCCCCTCCGGCGGCCTCGTCCTGGGGATCGGCGACGCGGTGGTCGTCGACGACCCGGTCGCCGGACAGGGCGCCAACTCGGCCGCCAAGTGCGCCGCGTCCTGCCTCGCGGCCATCGTCGAGCGCGGCGACGGCCCGTTCGACGAGGCGTGGATGCGTTCCGTCTCCGACCGGCACTGGGCCACGGCGGCCCGGCACGCCACCCGCTGGACCAACGCGATGCTCGCCCCGCTCCCGCTCCACGCCCAGCGGCTCATCGGCGCCGCTTCCGCCGTCCAGGCCGTCGCCGACCGCTTCGCCAACGGGTACGACGACCCGGCCGACTTCGAGGACTGGTTCTACGAGGAGGAGCGGGCGGAGGCGTACCTGAGGGAGGTGACCGGGGAGGACGCGGCCCCGCGGCCCGCCGTCGGCCGGGGCAGCGCCTCGTGAGCGGTCCGGTGTGGTGCAGGTGGGGCGGGTGTGCCACGGTAGGGCGGCATGAGCGATGATCGCGATAAGGCCGCGGAGCTGGCGCGAGCGGTGCGGTTGCGGGAACAGGGCCGGGCCGGACAGGCCCGGGAGGCACTGCTGGAACTGGCCTCGCGACATCCCGAGGACGCCGAGATCGCCTACCAGACGGCTTGGGCGCACGACGTCCTCGGCCTGGAGCGGGAAGCCGTCCCGTTCTACGAGCGGGCCTTGGGCGGCCCCGGCCTGTCGAGGGACAGCCGGCACGGGGCCTTCCTCGGGCTGGGGAGCACGCACCGGGTCCTGGGCGCCTACGGGGAGGCCGTGCGGACCCTGCGGCGAGGGCTCGAGGAATTCCCCGACGACCCTGCCCTGCGGGCTTTCCTGGCGATGGCGCTGTACAACGAGGGCGAGGGCCGCGAGGCGGTCCGGCTCCTGCTGAAGGCCCTGGCCGGCACCAGCGAGGACCCGAGGGTACGGCGCTATCGGCGGGCGATCGAGTACTACGCCGACGATCTGGACGGTGTCCAGTCGGCGAACGAGGAGCCACGGGCGGTGAGTTGACCGACCGGGGGGCGGGTCGCACCCGGAGGGGGTAGCCCGCCCTGCCCCTCCGGACGACCGCGCGGGGCGCGCGGTGTCAGGGGGTCCGGGGGCCCGCCC
>NZ_JBPQTX010000464.1:0-4049 GCF_051386555.1 Streptomyces sp. URMC 126 | reverse complement strand
AGTCGGGGGTGCGATGGGGGTCGGGGGTGCGACGGAGCCCGGGGACGCGACGACGTCCGTGGGCGCGACGACGTCGGTGGACGCGACGACGTCCGTCAGGGGTATGGCACCCGTCGGCAAAACGTCATCCGCCGGGGCCACGCCGTCCGCCGACGCGTCACGGGACGCGGACGCACCGGCGCCGGCCCGTACGCCGGAGCCCGGCGGCCCACCGGCGCCCGCGGGCGCTGCCAATCCCCCCGGCTCACCGGCGCTCCCGGGCGCCGCGGAGCCCGCCGCCACCGCGGCCTCCGCCGACGTGCGGGCGGAGGCCCGGTGAACGTCCGTGTCCTGCTCGCCGACGACCAGCCGCTGGTGCGGTCCGGACTGCGCGTGCTCATGGCCGACCAGCCCGGTCTGGAGGTCGTCGGCGAGGCCGCCACCGGCGCGGAGGCGGTCCGGCTCACCGGTGAACTCCGCCCCGACGTCGTGGTGATGGACATCCGCATGCCCGGCATGGACGGGATCGAGGCCACCCGCCTGATCACGGCCGGGCCGACGACCGCCCGCGTGCTCGTGCTGACCACCTTCGACGAGGACGAGTACGTCTACGGCGCCCTCCGCGCCGGCGCGAGCGGCTTCGTGGTGAAGGACATGGCGCTGGAGGACATCCTCGCGGCGGTCCGCGTCGTCGCGTCGGGGGACGCGCTCCTCGCCCCGGGGGTGACGCGCCGCCTGATCGCCGACTTCGCCGGGCGGCACTCCTCGGAGCACTCGGCCCACCCCGTCCCCTCCGGACGCTCCGAGCGCACCGATTCCGGACGCTCCGCGGCGCCGGTCGACGGCATCACCGAGCGGGAGCGCGAAGTGCTGACCCTGATCGGGCGCGGCCGGTCCAACACCGAGATCGCGCAGGATCTCTTCATCACCGTGGCCACGGCCAAGTCGCATGTGTCGCGGCTGCTCACGAAGCTGGGTGCACGCGACCGCGTCCAACTGGTCATCACCGCCTACGAGGCGGGGCTGGTGTCGCCTTCTTCTTCCTCTTCGGGCTCGACCGGTGGCGGGTACGAGGGGGACATCGGGTGACACAAGGTACGCACGGACGCGTACGAGGGATGACCGGCCCCGGTCGGGACAGCGGGCGCATTTGCTTCGAACGGAAGATCTGATAACTTTCTTCCCGCGCCGCTAGCTCAGTTGGTCAGAGCGGCTGACTCTTAATCAGCAGGTCCGGGGTTCGAGTCCCTGGTGGCGCACCGAAGTTCGGGCCCCCGTCTCCAAGAGGCGGGGGCCCGAGGCGTGTTGGCGGGCACGTGGCGCAAGCGTGCGCCGGGCGCTGAGGCGCGGAGGGCACGCATCGTCGCGGCCCTCGGTCACCGGCGCCGCACGGTCACGAACCGCCCCAGGAGCCAGCCGATCACCAGCATCGCGGCGAGCGCCAGCCACAGCGGTGTGGAGACCTCGGGACCGATGATCCGGATCTTGACGTGCCGGGTGTTCTCGAAGACGAAGACGAGCGTCAGCACGGCGACGATCAGCAGGACGACCCGTCCTGTCGTCGCCGCCTCCCGCAGCCTGCCTCCCAGGGAGCCGGCGCGGGACGGACCGCTCGTCGAGGACTTGCTCTTGGAAGCCATGCCCTCACCTTCGCAGGGCTCCGCGCGCGGCGGGTGCGCGACTGCGGGTGACGGACGAAGGGACGGGCGGCGTGGAGTCCGCTCCTCGTTCCCTCGCCTTCACTGGGGGCCGGCTTCGCTAAGGGGCAGTCGGCGTCCCGTCCGCGAGGGCCACCGCCGCCGTGTACCCCGGGCCCGCCTCGACGTCGGCCAGCGTCCATCCCGGCGGTGACGCGGGCCGCGGCCCGCACCCCACGTACGTCACCGACAGCCGCTCCGCGAGCCCGGTGCCCGTGCCCTTGAGGTACGCCTCCTTGCGCGTCCAGCAGCGGGAGAAGGCCGCCGTCCGGTCCTCCCTCGGAAGGGCCTCCAGCTCGGCCACCTCCCGGGGGTGCAGCGTGCGGCCGACGCTGTCGACCACCGACATCTGCTGCACTTCCTCGACGTCCGCCCCGACCGGCCTGTCCGCGAAGGCGAGGAACACCAGGTCGCCGGCGTGGGAGAGGTTGAAGTGCAGCGGCGCGCCCGCCGCCGCCGGGCGGCCGTGCGGGGCTCCGCAGCACGGGCAGGGTTCGCGGATCAGCTCGACCGCGCCCGGCGCGAGATCCAGGTAGGCGCCGAGGAGGCGGCGGAGGGCGAGGTGGGCGGCGACGTAGCGGTCGCGGTGCAGGTCGCGGACGAAGGAAGCGGCGCGGGCGCGTTCCCGCGCGTCCAGGACCGCCTCGTACTCGGCGCGGGGCGCGGGTTCGCCGTCCGGCACGCGCAGCAGCCAGAGCACGGGCGCGCCCGAGCCCGCGTCAGCGCTCGGCGTCCAGGGGCCGGGCAGCGGATCGCGGCCCAGCGTGCGGGGGCGCAGGGGGGCGGCGGTGGGTCCACCGGGGTTGCCGGGCTCGCCGGACGTACGCGATGTGCCGGACGTACGCGATGTGCCGGTCATGGGCGTGCCCTCGTCCTCTTCCGTCCCCGTCATCCGCCCGCGCCCGTCATCCGCATGCATCCGCCCGTCCCTGTCGTCCGTCCGCACCCGCCGCCCGTTCCCGCCGTACCGCGTTCCCGCCGCCCGTTCCCGCCGTGCGGCCCCGCCGGATGTCCGGTCGCACGCACCGGACACCGGACCGAAGGCGCCGGGAAAGGGGCACGGCCATCGGACGGGCCAGCGTACCCGGGCGCGCGGTACCCGGTCAGGCCGCCCCCGGCAGACGGCGCAGTTCACCGACGCGCAGGAACCGCGCGAACCTCAGCACACCGCCGGCTGCGGGACGTTAGGGGGCGATCCGCCCGGGTGCGGACCGTCTTGGGGCTGCGTGGCGCCCGCCCCGCGTTGTTGATCGTTCCGACTTCTCTTGCGATGTCTCCTCGATCATGGGCTCAATCTACGGTCCGCGCTCCGGCCCGGTCCGGGGTCGGCCGCGGGCCTGCGGGGCGGCGCCGGGGCCCGTCTCCCCCTAGCGTGCATTGCCCTCGTCCGGCCCGCCCTGTGCTGTTCGAACCGGCCTCGGCGGCGGCATCCGCCGAGGCCGGAGCTTTGGTGGCCGGACGGATGTCGTCCGGCCGGGAACCGGGCGGTCTACGTCGGTTCGGTCCGGTCGAGGAGCTCGACGCCACCGTCCGCGCGCCGCCGCGCCCGTCGGCCCGTACGGTACATCCGCGTGCCGGGCGGCCCGTACGGGTCGGCCGGGAAACGGCCGGCGGTGCGCGCCGGGTGCCCGGGGTACCCGGTGGCGAGCGGTGCGCCGGAGACGTACAACTCGCCCGGTCTGCCCGGCGGACAGGGCCGGAGCGCCGGGTCGAGGACATGGAGGCGCGTGTTCCAGGCGGGCCGGACGGGGCCGTCCGGAGCGTCCCCGTCCGCCGCCCACGTCCGGTGCGCCGCGCCGGCCGCCTCCGGCGGGCCGACGTGGTGGTGCAGGACGGCGTGCGGCAGCACGCGGCGGAAGCGGTCGACGGTCGCGGGGCCCGGCGATCCCCCGGCGGCCAGGACGTGCCGCAACCGCACGCACTCCCCCGCCCCCGGCGCGTTCAGGAACCGTCGGAGGGCGTCGGGGGCGAAGCGGACGACGGTGACGTCGAGTTCACGTATGCGACGGGCCGGGACGGGCCCAGCACCCTGCCCCTCGGCGCGTCCCGCCGTCGTGTCGTACGGCCCGGGCGCTCCGGTCCGCGCGGCCGGCCGGTCGCCGTGGCCCGCCCCGGAACCGTCCTTGGCGGACGCACCGGCGTGGGGCGTGTCCAGGACGAGCGTCGCGCCCGCCCGGAGGGGCCAGAGCAGCTCCTCCGCCAACGTGTCCGCGGTGAGCGGGCCGTGGAGGAGTACGCGGTCGTCGGGTGCGAGGGGGTGGTGGTGCTGAAGCCAGCGGAGGCGGTTGTCGAGGGCGGAGTGGGGGACGACGACGGTGTGACGGTCGGTGGCGTGGGCGGCGGTGACGCGGGTGGCGTAGGCCGGGTGGCGGG
>NZ_JBPQTX010000463.1:0-4099 GCF_051386555.1 Streptomyces sp. URMC 126 | reverse complement strand
GCCCGGCGACGTCCTGCCGTCGCCGGGCGGGCCGGTCCGTTCCCGGGGTGCCGCCCGAGCGCCTACCGGGCGGGGCACTGCTTCCAGGCGAAGTGGTACAGGGTGCTGATGTTGCCGTCCGTCGAGTCCATCATCAGGAAACTGGTGGTCTTGGCGGTGTCCGAGGTGCCGGCGTCCACCCGCAGCTCCGTGTTGATGTTGAAGTAGCGCATCGCGCCACAGGGCGCGTAGACCAGCGCGTCGATGTCCGTGGTGTCGGACGTCTGCCAGCTGTCGTTGAGCGGACCGGTGAAGTGGTGGTTGACGAACGAGGTCTGCTGCATCCCCTGGAAGTAGTAGTTCGCCCGCTCCAGCCCCGACGCCCCCTTCTCCAGGTGCGCGAACCCCCGGTAGTCCGCCCGCGCGACCGCGTACGTGAAGCCCTGCGGAACGTGGACGTTCAGGCTGAGCTGGCAGTTCCTGCGGAAGTCCGTCGGCTTGGAGCCGACGCCCACCTGGGCTGTGTAGTTGCTGTACGACACCGTGAAGGCCGTGTTGTCCGGTGACACCGCCACGTTCGCCGTCCCCGCCGGACAACCCGATCCGTTGACGGTCACCACGTCGATCACGACCTTGTCCGGGGGCGGCACTCCGTACGGACCGGCGTCCGCCGGCGGCGCCGCGACCGTCAGCAGGGCCGCCACGGCACCGCCGAGCACGGCCGGTCTGAGCTTGGTGCGTCCGCGCATATAGACCCCTCCCACGACGCCGCGCCCGCCGGCACGGATGAAGCACGGATCAGGAACACTGCTTCCACTCGAAGTGGTAGAGGGTGTTGACACTGCCGTCGGCCGAGTCCATCGCCATGAAGCTGGTGGTCGTCGTCGGGTCGGAAGCGCCCGCGCTCACCCGCAGCTCGGTGTTGACGTTCAGGATCCGCTGGGCGCCGCAGGGCGCGTAGACCAGCGCGTCGACGTCCGTCACGTCGGTGGTCTGCCAGTCGTCGCTGAACGGGCCGCTGAAGCGGTGGTTCGCGGAGGTCGTCTGCTGCATCCCCTGGAAGTAGTAGCTCGCCTTCTCCAGCCCCGTCGCCCCGCTCTGGAGGTGTGCGAACCCCCGGTAGTCCGCCTTGGCGATGGCGTAGGTGTAGCCCTGGGGGACGTGGACGTTCAGGCCGAGCTGACAGTTCTTGCGGAAGTCGGTGGGCTTGGAGCCCAGGCCGACCTGGGCGAGGTAGTTGCTGTAGGAGACGGTGAAGGCCGTGTTGTCACCGGCCACCGCGACGGCCGCGGTCCCGGCCGGGCAGCCGGACCCGTTGACCGAGACCACGTCGATCTGGATTCTGCCCGGTGGCGGCGCGCCTTCGGCCGCCGCGGCCTGGGGGGAGAAGGCGGTGGCGACGAGCGCCACGGCCGCGGTGCCGATCAGTGCCGGTTTCCACATGGGGATGCCTCCAGCTGCTCCGCCGAGTGACTGCGCGAGACATGCCACCACCGCCCCAGGGTCATGTACAGGTCAGGTCAAGCCGAGGTGGGCCGGGGCGTGGCCGGTCCTCGCCGTCCGGGCCGCTTCCGCGTCCCCGGCGGTCACCCCCGTCCCGGTGGGCTCCTCGCTTCCCCGGCTTCTCCCGCCGCCACTTGCCCGCCGGGTGCCCCTTGCCTGCCGGGCGCCCCCGGAGGGACGGTGGAAGGGACGTCCCGCGCTCCCTCCGGCGCGGAACCCGAGCGCCGGGCGCGGCACGCCGTCGCGAAGGAGAGGGCCATGCGTACTCTGCTCAGGGCCCGGCTGGACACCCACACGGCCAACGAGGCGGTCAGGAACGGCACCATGGCCGACACCGTGCGGGACATCCTGGAGCGGCTCCAGCCTGAAGCCGCCTACTTCACCTGCATGGACGGCGGACGCACCTGTCTCCTGGTCTTCGACATGCGGGAGTCCTCCCAGATGCCGGCGCTGCTCGAACGGTTCTTCCTCGACATGGAGGCCGAGGTCGAGCTGCTCCCGGTCATGAACGCCGACGATCTGCGGGAGGGGCTCGGCGCCCTGTCCCGGGGATGACGGTGACCCCGTCCTGACTCCAGGGTGACCGGTCCCTCCGGCCCGGCCCGCCCCCCATCCGGCCCCTGCCCGTCGCCCCCCACCTCGCCGGCCCCTGCCCGTCGTTCCTTCGCGAGCCGGCGGACGGCCCACAGGGCTCAGACCCGCCCGTACCCCCGCAGCCCGTCCGCCAGTTCCGCCGTGTCGCCGTCCCGGAGCGCGGACAGGGCCTGCTGCAGCGCGAAGGTGCCTCGGATCGCCGCCACCCGGTCGGCCGGTCCCCGGAGGACCGGGCCGCCGTGGGCCACGACGCTCCGCAGGAACGCGTCCCCGTACGAGGCGGCGACGGCGGCCAGGTCCACGGCCGGATCGCCGATCGCGGCCTCGTCCCAGTCGACCACCCCGCGCGGCACGGGGAGCCCGTCCTCCGTCTCCCACAGCACGTTCTCCCCGCCCAGGTCGCCATGGACCAGGGCACCCGACACGTACGGCAGGGCCTCCACCGCCGCCAGTTCCCGCTCCGCCCGCGCCCGTCCGGCGGTGGACAGCAGCGGGAACAGCTCCGCGCGGACGTCGGACGCGAACCGCCGCCACTCGTCGCGGGGGGTCTCCGGCAGTTCCGCGCGCGGCCCCGGCTGCCCGCCCGCGCGGACGAGTGCCGTCAGCAGCGTGGCGAACCCGCGCGCCGCCGCCTCCGCGACCTCGGGCCGGGTGAGGGCGGACGGGTCCAGGGGCGCGCCCGGAATCCGGGTGAGCTCCAGCCGGACGGGCCCGCCGCCGGTCGGCAGCGGCGACGGGACGTCGAACGGCAGGCCGGCCCGGCCGACCGCGCGCAGCGTCGCCGCGCGGGCGGGCAGCCGGGCCGCCGCGGCCGGGGTGCGCGGGAAGCACAGCACCCGCCGGGCGCCGATCACCACCCGGTGGAACTGGCCCTCGCGTACGGCCGGTTCGGTTGCGTCCTCGGCCGTCAGCCGCGCCACGAGCGTCGCGTATGTGAGGGGTTCGCCGGTGGCGTGGGCCGTCACACGTCCTCCTCGTCAGGGTTGGTTGAACCGTACTTCGGGGTTGGCGCGCGTCGGGCCCGCCAGCAGCGGCTGCGGTACGTGCCGCAGGTGTTGCTCGAAGAAGGCGCCCACGTACGCGCGGGTGATGTCCACCGACCGCCGGCCGGAGAGCTCCGTGTCAGGCGTGTCCGGGGGCAGCAACTGGTCGCCCAGGAAGGGGAAGTCGGAGAAGGTGAAGTGGTCGGCGCCGGCCACCGTCAGCCATCGCTTCCAGCCGTCCAGCCGCGGCCACGTGGTGTCCCAGGAGGTGTCCCCGCCGCCCGGATGGTGGATCTCGTCGGCGCCGAGCATCATGAACGGCCGGCCGCCGAGTCCGCCGGGGGGTACCGCGCCCTGGAACGAACCGTCCATGTTCACGCCGGCCCGTACCCGGGGGTCGGCCGCCATGACGGCCGCCGCGGTCGCCCCGCCGAGCGAGTGCCCGGCCATGCCGACGCGCTGACGGTCGATCAGGTCCGCGTGCTTCCAGGGCGAACGCGCCCCGGTCAGCCGGTCAAGGACGAAGGAGGCGTCCTTGCCCCGGTTCACCACCGCCGCGTTGAAGTCCTGCTCGGTCTTGGCCTTCTCGCAGGCCACGCAGGTCAGCATCCGCCCGCCGGGGAAGAGCGTCCCCACGGACTCGTAGGCGTGGTCGATCGAGGCCACGACGTAACCCCGGCTCGCCAGGTCCTCGGCCAGGGCGGTGATCGTGTAGCGGGAGACGCTGAAGCCGGGGGAGAGCAGCACCAGCGGACGGCGCCCGGGCACCGGCGGCGCGTCGACCCGGCTGTGGGTACGGGTCGCGCTCAGCCGCTCCGCCGGGATCAGCTTGTCCAGATCGCGGCTCTCCAGCAGCAGCCGGGCCTCCTCCGTGGTGGCGTACGGGGACGGCTTGCCGGCGCCCCGGCGGGCCGGGTAGTGGATGTCGACCATCAGCTCGCGGCCGTCCGCCTCCGGGACCCAGAGGTCCCGGCGGCCGTGGTCGACGAGGTGCACGGTCGAACGGCCGACGGCGTGGGGGCCGGTGGGGGCGGGCAGCC
>NZ_JBPQTX010000462.1:0-4107 GCF_051386555.1 Streptomyces sp. URMC 126 | reverse complement strand
GATCTTGCCCCCGCCGGCGCCCCCCGCCCCCGGCGCGGGCAAGATCAATCTGGACAAGGGCCGGGTGAGCCTCCAGAAGAACCAGACCGTCTCCCTGGTCAAGGGCGGCCGGCCGCTGACGCAGTCGGTCCGGATGGGTCTCGGCTGGGAGCCCGCGTTCGGCGGCCGGTCCATCGACCTGGACGCCTCCGTCATCGCCTACGGCCCCCAGCGGAACATGATCGACGCCTGCTACTTCGGCAAGCTGATGATCCTGGGCGGCGCGGTCCAGCACTCCGGCGACAACCTGACGGGCGCGGGCTCGGGCGACGACGAGACGATCACCGTCCACCTCGGCGGCCTGCCGCCGGAGGTCACGGGCCTGGTCTTCACCGTCAGCTCCTACAGCGGCCAGAAGTTCACCAACGTCGCCAAGGCCTACTGCCGGCTGCTCGACGGCCAGACCGGCGAGGAGCTCGTCCGCTTCGACCTCACCGGGTCGGAGTCCAAGACGGGCGTCCTGATGTGCAAGTTCATCCGCCAGTACTCGGGCGAGTGGGAGATGACGGCCATCGGCGAGTTCGTGAAGTCCAAGACCGTCCGCGACCTGGTCAACCCGGCGGCCCAGGCGCTCTGACGACCGCGCCGGGCGCCACGCGGGTGCACACGGGCGCTACTCCCCTGTGTGCACCCGCGTGTTCCGGCAGGCGTGCGGCAGCCGGCGCCCGTCGTCCCCCTTGGTCAGGACGTACAGCGGCGCCCCTTCGGAACCGCCCTCCGCCGCGTGGCAGCCCTGCCGCACCTTGACCGCCGCCACGTCGGGCCGCAGGAACTGTACGTGCACGGGCTCGTAGGTGACCTCTCCGTCCCGGCTCGCCGCGGGCAGGACGGCGCGCGTGAACTCGGCGATGGCGTCCAGGCCGATGAGGACCTTGCCGTGGGCGGTCGTCCAGAGCGCCTCGGGGTGGAACAGCGCGAGGAACCCCTCGACGTCCTTGGCCCGTTGCGCCCGCTCGACCTCGGCCACTGTCCGGTGGATCGCTGTGATGTCCGCGGCTTCGGCGATCTCGGTGATCACGTAGATGATCCTGGTCCCTCAAGCGCGCTTGAGGTCAAGGACGGCCCCCGCGTTCCCGGTTCCACGGTCATCCGTTCGGGTGGCAACGGCCCCCGCCCCTTCAGGGAACGGCCCGGCCGTACGACCCTGGTGACCACCAGGGGCCCACGCCCCAGCGGACATCCGGGGGGACGGGGATCTGTCATGCGGCCACGAGGAAACGTCGTCCGGGCGGCCGTCGCCGTCGGCACCGCCGCCGCGCTGTTCTGCGGAACGTCCGCCGGCGCCCAGGCGGCCACCGGGAACTTCACCTACGTCAACGTCAACGGGGACGACTTCACGCTGCACGACCCGGCGAACGGCGAGTGCTTCCTGTTGGTCTCCGGCGCCAAGAGCGCGGTCAACCACACGAACGCCACGGCGACGGTCTTCGCCGAGCATGGTTGTGAGGGCTCACGCGTGACGATGCCGCCGAACACGTCGGTGAGCTTCGGCGGCACCGCTCCGCACAGCGTGAGGTTCGGCTGAGGCACGAGCGGCCGCGGGAGAGGTGAAGCGGGGGCGGACGCGGCGGCCGAACCCGGTCAGGCACCGCCCGCCGACGCCGCCGACCCCGTCAACTCCGCCGTCCCCACAGGCCCAGTCAGCCCCGCCACCCCCGCCAGCCGCCGGTACGAGTCCAGCAGCCCCACACGGTCGTAGCCGCTCGTCGTGACCAACACCTCGTCCGCGCCCGTCCGTTCCACCAGCGCGGACAGCCGGCGGGCGACCTGCTCCTCCGCCCCGTGGACGGGCCCGCGCAGCGCGGTCTCGAAGTGCTCGCGCTCGCGGTCGGTCATCGTGCGGGCCTCGATCTCCTCGGCCGGCTCCAGGGGCGGGAAGACGCCGTGGGTGCGCGAGTAGGCCAGCGCCCACGCCTCCGGCACGAGCAGCCGGCGGGCCTCGTCCTCCGTCGCCGCGACGGCGATGTCGCCGGCGAGGACGACGTACGGCTCGGCGCGCCCGGCGGCCGACGGGCGGAACGCCTTGCGGTACCGCTCGACGGCCGCGACCAGCCGGTCCTCCCCGCGCAGCCCGCCGATCACCAGGGCGGCGCCCGCGCGGGCCGCGATGTCGGCCCCCGTGTCGTTGGCGAGGACGAAGAGCGGCACCCGCAGCCCCTCGGCCGGGCGGGCGTGTACCTGGGGGTACGCGGCGGCGCCGCCGTCGAACCACTCGGCCAGCTCGGCGAGCCGTTCCTCGAACTCCCCGACCGCCTCCTTCCCGGCCCCGAGCGCACGCCGGATGCCGTCCGTGAAGCCGACGGACCGCCCGACCCCCAGGTCGATCCGCCCCGGGAACAACGACTCCAGCACCCCGAACTGCTCGGCCACGGCCATCGGCCGGTGATTGGGCAGCATCACCCCGCCGGTGCCGACGCGGATCCGCGACGTGGCGGCGGCGACGGCGCTCGCCAGCACGGTGGGAGCGGATCCGGCCACCCCGGGCACGCTGTGGTGCTCCGAGACCCAGAACCGGTGGTAGCCGAGCGCCTCCACCTCCCGCGCGAACCGGACGGTGTCCCGCAACGCCTCACCGGGCTCCCGCCCCCGCCGCGTACGGGAGCGGTCGAGGACGGAGAAGGGGATGCGTGTAAGGGTCACGTTTTCCTGCAACGTCGGCGGCGAGGACGGGATTCCCGAAGCGGCCGGACGGTCGGGAGCGGCCGGAACGGCCAGGAAGCGGCCAGGCGGCCAGCCGGTCAGGAGCGCCCGGACGGCCCTCCCGCCGGCGGGAGGGCGGTGAGCAGCTCCCACAAGGGACGCGAGCCGGACGCCCACACCCCCAGCGTCCCGCGGTCCACGACGTGCAACCGCTGCTGCCGGGCGAAGGCGACGGCCGGCCCGCTGACGCGGCCGTTCGTCACGATCACCGCGACGTCCGCGCCGTGAACGGGACGGGCGGTCCCGTTGAGGACCTGGAGGTCGGGGGTGCCCACGGCCGAACCGGCCGCTCCGGCGCGCCGGTGCTTGCACTGGACCACCCACCGCCGCCCGTAGGGGTCGGTGGCCTTCACGTCGGCGCCCAGGTCGCCACGGCCCCCGACGCGGACCACGTCCCGGTAGCCGTCGCGGCGCATCAGGTCGCGTACAGCCTCCTCGAACCGGGTGTGATGCAGGGCGTCCAGTTCGGCCATGCCGTACCGCAGACCCCGCGCGCGGACCGCTTCCCAGCGCGCCCGCTCCCGCCACCGGTACCACCGGACGCCGGCCGCGAGCAGCGCGAGGACCGCGAGAACGGCCACGATCCACCAGTGGGCCGACAGCCATTCGACGACGGCCGCCAACAGCACGGCGGCGAGTGCCCCGGCCGCGAGGAGCCCGGTCAGCCGGTCGCCCGCCCGGCGCCGCCGCCCGCCCCCGCTCCGGCGACGCCGTCGCACCACCGACCGCACCACCGGCCGCCCCTGCGGTCGTCCCGCCGGCCGCCTGGTCGCGGCGGTCCGGCCCCGGCTCGCGCGGGGGCTCACCGGCCGGCCCGCGTCACGCTGTCCGCCAACTGCCCCACCATGTCGTGGATCGCCCGGCCCGCCTGGGTGGGGGCGATCAGGACGCCCAGCACCAGGACGATCGCCACGGTCAGCTTCTCGTCGTTGCGGCTCCGGGCCTCCGTACGCCGCCTCAACCGCAGGACGACGATGACGACGAGCAGCAACGTCACATCGATCCTCAGCAACCGTCCCGCCCTCCCCTGACCACCGGCCGTCGTCCCACGGGACGGCGACGCGCCACCCGGCAGTTCTGTGTACCGCGCCCGGCCGGGGCCGGGGCCGGATCGCCGGTGGATGGCACAAAGCAATCGGACTCGTGTCCGGATGTCGTACGGCCGGCGGACCGCAAGGCCACCGGGCCGCCGGGCCGCCGAGGTGGAACCGGCCGTCGGTCCCGGTCGCGAACGGGCCTTCCGATCGGCCGGTTTCCTCCCCGCCGGTCCCGGCCATCATGACGCGCTGCACGCCGTGACGCCTTGGTCAAGGGTGGAGCGCGGGTGGCCGCTGGGGCCGGCGGGGAGAGGCCACTGGCTGTCTCTTA
>NZ_JBPQTX010000461.1:0-4112 GCF_051386555.1 Streptomyces sp. URMC 126 | reverse complement strand
TGGGGGGGGGGGGGGGACGGCAGCGTCCGTACGGGGGCGGGGAGGCGAAATGGGCTGCGGGCCAGGGCCTGTTCGTGCCGGTGCGAGGGCGTCGGTGGTTCGTGGTGTGTGGGCGGGGAGTCGTTCGTCCGGTCCGGATGCTCTGGGCCGGCGGCTGGTGGCGGTGTCAGGCGGTCCGGCCGCCGGGCTCGCCCCCAGGCCGGGGCCGGTCGACCTCCCGGGCCGGTCTCCGCCCGTTCGGGAGGTCCACCCGATCGGGGCTTTCGGTCTTCCCGGGGATCCTGTCCGTCCTTGGCGTGGGTCAACCAAGGCGTCGTGGCGTCCGTTTCCGTGCACCTCGTCCGTCCGGGGCGCGCCGCCCGTGCGCGCGGAGTTCGTGTCCCGGGGGCCCGGGCGCCCCGGCCGGTCGTCCCGCCGTGACGGGCCCTCACACCGTCACCACCTTCACCAGCGGCAACGCCGCCTCGTACGCCTCCGCGTCGAACTCGCCCGCCACCGGCGCCCGTACCGTCGCCGCCGAGACGGCGACCGCGCGGCGGAGGCGGTCGGGCCAGGGGAGGCCCTCCAGCCAGGCCGACAGCAGGCCGGCTACGGCGGAGTCGCCGGCGCCGGTGGGGTTGCCCTTGAGGCGGGCGGGCGGGGTGGCGCGCCAGGTGCCGTCAGGGGTGACGGCGAGCATGCCGTCCGTGCCGAGGGACGCGGCGACGGCGTGGGCGCCGCGGCGGCGGGCGTCGTGGGCGGCGCGGGCGGGCTCGGTGGAGCCGGTGAGGGCGGCGAGTTCGGCGGCGTTCGGCTTGACGACGTCGGGGCGGGCGGCGACGCCGCGCCGCAGCGGTTCCCCGGCGGTGTCGAGGAGGACGGGCAGGGAGCGGGCCCGCGCCTGGCGGATGAGCTGGGCGTACGCGCCGACCGGGACGCCCGGCGGCAGGCTGCCGCACAGGGCCACGGCCCGCGCACCGTCGAGGAGTTGCGCGTAACGGGCCGTGAAGGCGGACCATTCGGCCGCGGTGATCGCCGGGCCCGCCTCGTTGAGCTGGGTGGTGTCGCCGGTGCTCGCGTCGACGATGCCGACCGTGCGGCGCGTGGAGCCGGCGCAGGGGATGAGGGCGTCGGTCAGGCGGCCCGGTGTGTTCTCGGCGGCCGTGGCCAGGAGGGCGCGGAGTGTGTCGCCCGTGGGGCCGCCCGCGAAGCCGGTGACGGTGGTGTCGTGGCCGAGCCGGGCCAGGACGCGGGAGACGTTGAGGCCCTTGCCGCCCGGCCGTTCGACCGCCTCGGCGACGCGGTGCGAGGTGTGGGGGCGCAGCCGGGGGACCCGATAGGTGAGGTCGAGCGCGGCGTTGAGCGTGACCGTGAGGATCATCGGCGCCTCTCTCGGACCGGTCCGCGGGGACCCAGGGGACACGATTGCGGGAGCGATCATGCCAAAACAGCGGCGGCAGGCCCAGTCCCCGGACCTGCCGCCGTTCCCCAAGCCGAGGACGAATCAGCGCACTTCGGGGCGGACCAGCCATTCGCCCTTGCGCATCACGCCGACGAGTTCGAACGCGCCGTCGAGGACCACCAGGTCGGCGTCCTTGCCCGGTTCGAGGGAGCCGACGCGGTCCGCGACGCCCAGGAGCCGGGCCGGGTTGGCGGAGAGGGCGGCGACCGCGTCCTCGACCGGCAGCCGGTCGACCGTCACCGCGCGGCGGAACGCCGTGTCCAGCGTGAGCGTCGAGCCGGCGATGGAACCGGCCGTCGGGCCGTCCGCGATGCGCGCGACCGCGTCCTTCACCTCGACGCGCATCGGCCCCAGCGCGTACATCCCGTCGCTCATGCCCGCCGCGCCCATCGCGTCGGTGATGAACGCGACCCGGCCGGCGCCGGCGCGGGCGAACGCCAGCTCCAGGACGGACGGGTGCAGGTGCGTGCCGTCGTTGATCAGCTCGACGGTGACCCGCTCGTCCTCCAGCAGCGCCGCGATCGGTCCGGGCGCGCGGTGCAGCAGTGTGGGCATGGCGTTGAAGAGGTGGGTGGCGACGGTGGCGCCCGCCTCGACGGCGTCCAGCGTCGCCTCGTAGGTGGAGTCCGTGTGGCCCACGGCGGCGATGACGCCCAGGTCGGCGAGCATGCGGACGGATTCGAGGCCGCCGGGGAGCTCGGGGGCGAGCGTCATCATCCGGGCCGTGCCGTGCGCCGCGTCGATCAGCTTGCGGACGTCGGCCGGGTCCGGGTCGCGCAGCAGTTCCGGCTGGTGGGCGCCGCAGCGGTGCGGGGAGATGAACGGGCCCTCGAAGTGCACGCCGGCCAGGTCGCCCTGCTGGGTGAGCTCCGCGAGGACGGCCGCCTGCCGGGCGAGGTCGTCCAGGTCGCCGGTGACGGTGGAGGCGACCATCGTCGTCGTGCCGTGCGCGCGGTGCGCGCGGACGGCGGTCATGGCCTCCTCCGGGTCGCCGGAGGAGAAGGAGGCGCCGCCACCGCCGTGGACGTGCATGTCCACGAAGCCGGGGACGATCCAGTGGCCGGTGAGGTCCCAGGTCGGGGGTTCCTCGGGGGCGTCCGCGACGAGGCGGGTGCCCTCGACGGTGACGCGGCCGTGCTCCACCACCCCGGTCGGCAGCACGACACGGGCGCCGTCGAGAACCGTTCGTTCGACCATCAGGCGGATACCTCCGTGGATTCCGTGGATTCCCGGGCGGCCAGCAGGTCCCGGGCGAGCAGGCCCGCGCCCAGGCAGCCGGCGGTGGCCCCGAGGGCCGCCGGGACGATGAGGGGGAGTTTCTGGAACGTGAGGCGCTCCGCGACGGCGGCACGCAGCGGGCCGAACAGCGTTTCGCCCGATTCGGCCAGCCCGCCGCCGACGATCAGCGTACGGGGGTCGAGCAGCGTCAGGCCGACGACGAGGCCGTCCGCGAGCGCGTCCACCGCTTCCTGCCAGACGCGGCGGGCGCGCGGGTCGCCGGCGTCGACGGCGCGGGCGCAGTCGGCGGCGTCGGCGGCCGGGTCGCCGCTCGCCGCGGCCCAGGCCCGGCCGACGGCGGCGGCCGACGCGAGCGTCTCCAGACAGCCGCGGCCGCCGCAGCCGCACTCCGGGGCGTCCGGGCCGCGGCGTACGGCGATGTGGCCGATCTCGCCGGCCGAGCCGTTCGCGCCTTCCTCGACGCGGCCCTCGATGCCGATCGCTCCCGCGATGCCGGTGCCGAGTGCCACGAAGAGGAAGCGGTCCGCTCCCCGGCCGGCGCCGAGGCGGCCCTCGGCGAGGCCGCCCGTGCGGACGTCGTGGCCCAGGGCCACGGGGATGCCGCGCAGGCGGCGGCTCAGCAGGTCGCTCAGCGGGAGGTCGCGCCAGCCGAGGTTGGCGGCGTAGACGGCGGTGCCTGTCGTGGTGTCGACGACGCCCGGTACGGCGATGCCCGCGGCTGCCGGGGGTTCGCCGAACTCCTTCTCGCCTCGTTCGGCGAGTTCCGCGGCGAGGTCGAGGATGCGGTTCACCACGGCGTCCGGGCCGCGGTCCCGGCCTGTCGGCCGGACGGTTTCGTGGGCGAGGGTGGTGTCCGCGCCCATCAGGGCGGCTTTTATCCCGGTGCCGCCCACGTCGAGGGCGATGACATGTTTCACCGGGACAGTTTCGCGCGTGGGGGTGGGAAAGGTCTAGTCCACTGGCCCTGTGGGGGGCGGTCTTCGGGGTGGAAGTGGGGAAAAGCCGGACGCGGTGCGGTGGGCGCGCCTACTCTCGGGGTGTGCCTGGCTTGCCCGGCCGGGTCCTCGTTGTCGACGACAACAGGGTCATCCGGCAGTTGATCAGGGTCAATCTCGAGCTCGAGGGCTTCGAGGTGGTGACCGCGGCCGATGGTGCCGAGTGTCTGGAGATCGTGCATCGGGTGTGTCCCGATGTGGTGACCCTCGACTTCGTGATGCCGCGGCTCGACGGATTGCGGACGGCGGCGCGGCTGCGGGACGACGCGCGGACGCGGGACATACCCATCGCCCTCATCAGCGCGTGCGCGCAGTTGGATGGCGAGGGCGAGCGGTCCGCCGGGGTGGACGCGTTTCTGGCGAAGCCCTTCGAGCCGGCGGAGCTGGTGCGGATGGTGCGGGGGTTGCTGTCGAGGCGTGGGGGCGAGGGGGAGGCG
>NZ_JBPQTX010000460.1:0-4139 GCF_051386555.1 Streptomyces sp. URMC 126 | reverse complement strand
CCCGCCCGGGAAGCCCCCGCACCCGCACAAGCGCGTCAAGTTCCCGGAACACCCGCCGGTACGTCACATGCCGCCACCACCACTCCTCGACGAGGAACACGGCGGCGGCCACCGCGTTGTTCCTCACCACCGAACGCTCCGCACGACGTCCACGGCGCTCCCGGCATGCAGCCGCAGCTCGCCTCCGCCTTGGAGCCCCAGCACCACCTCGGCCCGCCCGCCGTCCCGGTCTTCGCGCACATCCGCCACTTCCCGTTCCCCACCTACCCCGGCCACCCGGTCCCCGGCCTGAACCCGCTGGACCCACACCCGCATCCGCACGGGTTCCGGCTCCTCGCCCGGCGCGGCCACCAGGGCCCACACGGACTTCCCCACCCCGTCGCGCGGACACACGCCCCAACACCGGGCGAGGGCGGTGACGATATCGAGTCCGCGCCCGCCCTCTCCTCGCGGAGCACCGGTCTCCAGCCCCCGGCAGTCCGCGTCGTCCACAGTGATGCGGACTCCTTCGGCCTCTCGACGGAAGCACGTCTCGATCAGCCGGTCCGACGGTACTCGTGCGTGCAGGACGGCGTTCGTGAGCAGCTCGGAGAGGACCACGAGAGCCGCATCCTCGATCGCCGCCATGCCCCAGTCCGCCATCACCTTGCGCAAATGCGCACGTGCCCGGCCGACACACCTCGGGTGGCGGACCCAACCATGCCTCACCTCAGTGGGGTTCGCACCCCATGGCCTGCTTTCCATGGCGACCAGCATGGGCAGCGCGGGAAGTCACGGAAAGCACCGGGTGATGACCCACCGTGGGTAACATCCCGGGATACAGCGCGGCGCACACCCATCGGTCTTGTCTCCGGAGCGTTGTCCATGCCCGAATACACCCCTCCGGCAGGCCTCCCGGCCCGGTTGCTCGGCAACGAAGAGCTGCGGGCCGCCTGCGGGAACCGTGACTTCGCCACCATCTTCCGGATGGCGAAGCGCGCCGGCATATATCCGGCGCTCATCGGGCGCTGCTGTCAACTGACGCCGAGCAGGGTGGCGGAGATCGCCAACGGGCGACGGAGAGTCGTGGACATCCAGGTCGTCGAGCGCATCGCGGACGGTCTGCGCATCCCCGGCAGCATGCTTGGCCTGGCACCCCGGGCTTGGGAACGGGAGCGCATGGACGACATGCGGCCCGTACCGTTCGGGCCGTCCGCCGGGAACGACTTCGGGGTCCCACCCGTGCCGGCCGGCTCAGTGGAGGAAGTGTTTGAGCCGGCACTCGTCGTACAGCTCGCGGAAGCCCAACTGGAGCAGCACTGCCGGTACGCGGACTTCTTCGGTTCGCGCCACATCCTTCCACTAGTCATCCACCAGACCCAGACCATCGTCCACCTTCTGGAAACGGCCACAGGGCCACTTCGAACAGCGCTCCTCCGCACGGGCGCGCGAGCGGCCGAGCTCATCGGCTGGCTCCATCAGGACCTCGGCGACCTCGTATCCGCCTCGTACTGGTCGGACCGGTCGATGGAGTGGGCCCAGGAGGCGGCCGACGACCGCATGCAGGCCTACGTCCTGGTCCGCAAAAGCAATCAGGCGGCTGCCCTTTCGCAGGGCGCCAAGACCGTGGCACTCGCCCGGGCCGCTCAGCGTCTTCCCTCCTTGCCACCCCGGCTGACAGCGCTCGCGAAGCAACAGGAAGCCCAGGGTTACTGTCTGATGCGCAACCTCCGTGCGGCACAGGCCACGTTCGACGAGGCTCACGCTTTCGCCTCGCGGCCGGATGACACCGGGCGGTCGTCGGGTTTCGACACGTCCTATTGCACGCCCGAATACATCGAGATCCAGCGTGCCACGTACTGGACAGGGCTGGGCGAGCCCGCCAAGGCCATCACCGCTTTCCAGGCCCAGCTGAGCGGCCTCTCCCCGATGTACCGTAACGACCGTGGCGTGTACCTGGCCCGGCTGGCCCGCGCGCATGCTGCCGAGAGAGACTACGAGCAGTCGTTTGAGGTAGCGTCCAGAGCTCTGGCCATCGCTTCCCAGACCGGTTCGGTCCGCACGATCACAGAGCTCTCCGCCGTTGCCGCCACCACTGCCCAGCACGGTGATTGTTCGGGGAACGCGGCGTTCCTTGAGCATTTCAGGGCCGTTCGAGACCACTTTTCAGCAGGACACAGCCGTCCCGGCACGAAATGCTGACCCCATGGACGAGTTGATCACCCAGGCCACCACCGGAGACGTCCGCGACCGCGGCGACGTCGTGGCCGTCCTCCCCGTCGGCAGCTTCGAACAGCACGGCGAGCACCTGCCGTTGATCACCGACACGGCCATCGCCTGCCTGATCGCCGGCCGATTGGCCGAGGATCACGGCCTGTTCCTGCTGCCGCCGGTCACGATCTCCTGCTCGCACGAGCACGCGCACATGCCCGGTACGGTCAGCATCAGCGCCGCGACGCTGTACGCGATGGTCCACGACATATGGCGGTCGCTCGCCGCCTCCGGGGTACCCGGCCTGCTCATCGTGAACGGCCACGGCGGCAACTACGTGCTCCAGAATGTCGTCCAGGAGATCAACGTCATCGCTCCTCCTCGCGTCGCGCTCTTCCCTGTGCACGAGGACCGCTCCCGAGCCCGGGCCGAGGCCGGACTGGAGAGCGGTGGCGCGGAGGACATGCACGCCGGCGAGTTCGAAGTGTCCCTGCTGCTGTACGGAGCACCGCACTTGGTCCGGGACGGCATCGAGTCCGACGACCACGCCGCACCCAGCCGGCCGCACCTCCTTTCCCTCGGCATGGCGGGCTACACGCCCAACGGCGTGATCGGACGCCCGTCACTCGCTTCCGCCGCCAAGGGGGAGGCGCTCCTGGAGAGCCTGTCGCGCTCGGCACGGGCGCATCTGGACGTGATCGGGGCGGGTCCGCGGTGACCGGCCCCGCGAGTACCTCACAGAACGAGCACGAGAAACGCTGGTGCGCCCCTCCTACAAGCCCGGTTGGGAGATTCCGGGCGGCTACGTCGAAACCGGTGAGTCGCCCCTCGCCGCCTGCCGCCGCGAAGTCGCCGAGGAGCTGGGCATCTGCCCGCCCGTCGGCCCCCTCCTCGTCGTCGACTGGGCGCCGAATCCCGCCGAAGGTGACAAGGTTCTGTTCGTCTTCGACGGGGGCGTCCTGGGCCGCCGGCACCGCGAGGCCGTCCGGCCGGCCGACGGCGAGGTGCTGGAGGCCCGCTTCCATTCGCGCGAGGCGATCGACGACCTGCTGATCCCCCGGCTCGCCCGCCGCGTCCACCAGGCCATCGCCGCGCACCACGCGACCGGCGTCCGCTACCTGGAACACGGCGCCGTCCCAGGCGACGGTTCGGCGGACGGTCAACGCGTGGGGGGGCGCCGAAGCCTCACGGGAGTGACGCGGCGGGGCAGTGGAGTGTGGTGACCCGATCGGGCAGGGCCGTCAAAGGGGTGCCGGGCGAATCACCCGGATCAGGGCTCGGAGGAAGGTTTGACGGAAGTGGCGGGGACGGCGGGAGCGGTCCGGCACGCTCCGTACGCCGCACGGCCATTCAAGGGCCGGACCCCCGTACGGCAGAGCCCCGCATCCGCTCCCGCGTCACACCATCCGATGTTTTGACTACGCGCTGACCGCACCGGTACTTCTCTCCCGCCACGCCAGGGGCCTGCGCGCCGGACGGACGGGCCCCGCCACGCCGCGGTTCTCGTAGCGCGGGCCGTCCGCCGGCCGCCGTGGGCGGCCCCGCCCTTCCCGGCACTCACTCTCAAGGAGCCCGCCGTGTCCGATGAACCGACCCCGCCCTCCCTCGTCACCCGCGCGACGGGCGGCGGGCACGTCACGCGCGCCGCGCTGGCCGGAACGGCGCTCGCCCTCACCGGCCTGCTGACCGGCACGATCGCCGCGCCGCCGGCCGCCCGCGCGGCCGCCAAGCACGGACGGGAGCTGCACACCCAGCCTGGGTTCTTCCTCTTCCAACCGCCCGCCGGCGTCACCCACGTGACGGTCTCGGTGTGGGGCGGCGGCGGAGCCGGCGGCAGTGGTGCCGGCGGTTCCGGCGCGGGCGGCGGAGGCGGCGGCGCCAAGGCCGGGCCCTCCTCGGGTGGCGGCGGAGGTGGTGCCGGGGCGGGCGGAGCAGGCGGCGGCGGAGGG
>NZ_JBPQTX010000459.1:0-4155 GCF_051386555.1 Streptomyces sp. URMC 126 | reverse complement strand
GCTCGTAGCACGGGGCTCAGGGGCAGGGGGCTCGCCCGGAGTACGGGGCTCAGGGGCAGGGGACGCGCTCGGAGCACGGGGCTCAGGGGCAGGGGACGCGCTCGGAGTGCGGGACTCCGGGGCACGAGACCCGCCCGGAGCACGGGACTCCAGGGCACGAGGCCCACCCGCAGGACCGGACTCCGGGGCACAAGGCCCACCCAGAGAACCGGACTCAGGGGCACAAGGCCCACCCAGAGAACCGGACTCAGGGGCACAAGGCCCACCCAGAGAACCGGACTCCGGGGCACAAGGCCCGCACGGAGCACCGGACTCCGAGCGCGCGAAGGCGGCGGACCCGCGCGGCCCCGGGTCGCCGGACGCATCCGGCGTGCCGGAGTCCGAGCCGACGGACGCCACAGGCCCACGGAGCCCCGAGCGGCCGGACACACCCGGCATGCCGGACTCCGAACCGACGGCCGCACCGGACACGCCACACCCCGGACCGGCCGACGCCCCCTGCCCCGCGGGCACCGGACCGGCGGACGTACCCCACGTACGGCGTTCCGGGCCGTCGGACGCACTTGGAGCACCACACCCCGAACCACCGGACGCGCTCGGAGCAGCACACTCCGAACCACCGGTCGTGGTCGGAGCACCACACCCCGAACCACCGGACGCGCGCGGAGCACCGCGCCCCGAACCGACGGACTCGACAGCCCCACGAGACCCCGAAGCGGTGCACGCGTCCGGCGCGCCGGACGTGGAGTCGGCGGGTACCGCGGGTACGGCGGGTTCGGCGGGAGTGCGGGGCTCCCGCTCCTCGTCCAGTGTGGCCAGCGCCCCGAGCGGCACGGGTACGGCGAACGGCCGACGGGCGGGTGCCGGCGGTACGGACCCCGGCGCCGTACCGCCGGCGGCGAGGCACGACACGGCGGTGCCGCAGACGCGGCCCTGGCACCAGCCCATTCCGGCGCGGGTGAGGAGTTTGACGGTGCGGGCGTCCCCGGCGCCGAGGTCGGCGACCGCCTCGCGCACATGACCGGCGGTCACCTCCTCGCAGCGGCAGACGTCCGTGTCGTCGGTGAGCCATTCCGTCCAGCCCGCTCCCGGGGCGTGGGCGGCGGCCATCGCGTCGGCGAAGGCGCGCAGCCGGTCGCGGCGGCGGCGCAGGGCGCGGAGGCGCGCGGACGTGGCGGAGCCGCACCGGCCGGACAGCCGGGCGGCGGCCGCGACCCCCGCCGTCTCCCCCTCCAGCAGCGCGAGTTGCCGGCCGCCGACGCCGGCGGTCTCTCCGGCGGCCCAGATGCCGGGGACAGTGGTCTCCTGGAAGCCGTCCACGACGAGGGCGTCGGCGCCGTCCGGGGTGCGGCGGGTGGCGCAACCGAGGCCGGTGGCCAGCTCGATCCGCGGCTCCAGGCCGTGGCCGACGGCGAGCGCGTCGCAGGCGATCCGGCGGCCGGTACCCGGGACGGGCCGCCAGTCGCGGTCGAGCCGGGTGACGGTGACGGCCTCGACGCGGTCGGTGCCGTGCACCCGGGTGACCGCGCTCCGGGCGCGCAGCGGCACCCGGTGGCGGAGCAACGCCGCGCCGTGGTACGCGGCTTCGAGCGCCTTGTGCGGGTTGACGGCGAGGGCGCGCGGGTGGCGGGCGTAGCCGAGGTAGTCGGACGCCTCGACGACGGCCGGGACCCGCGCGCCGGCGGCTGCCAGCGAGGAGGCGACGGCGAGAAGCAACGGCCCGCTGCCCGCGACGACGACGCGCCTCCCGGGCAGCACCAGCCCGGACTTGAGCATCGCCTGCGCGCCGCCCGCGCCTATGACACCGGGCAGTGTCCAGCCAGGGAAGGGGAGTTGGCGTTCCTGGGCGCCGGTCGCCAGGAGCACCGCGCGGGCCCGGACCAGGACCGGCTCGCCACCGTCGCCGTCGGGGCCGGTGAGAGCGTGGACGCTCCACGCGTCCTCGTCCTCCCGGGTCACGGTCCAGACGTGGTGAGCGGCGAGGTGGTCGACGCGGCGCGCGGCCGGCCGGGCGCACAGGGCGGTGAAGGCGGCCCGGCCCTGGACCGTGCCCCGGTACCGTCGGGCGGACGCCAACTCCGGTGCGGGGCCCCGGAAGTACTGCCCACCCGGCCGGTCGGCGGCGTCGAGGAGCGCGACGGACAGCCCCAGCCCGGCCGCGGCTATCGCGCCGGCCGTTCCGGCGGGGCCCGCGCCGATCACCGCGAGGTCGTACGGGGCCCGGGGCTCAGCCGGCGAGTCCGGCACGGCCGTGTCCTTCCTGTGTGGTGACGGCGTCTCCCGGCCGGGCGGCCACCAGGCAGGCCCGGCGGTTGGGCTCGCCGTTGACGGTGGCGAGGCAGTCGTAGCACTGCCCGATGCCGCAGAACGCACCGCGCGGCCGGCCGCCCTCGCGCGTCGTCCGCCAGGCGAGCACGCCGGCGCCCCACAGCGCGGCGGCGATCGTCTGACCGGGGAGGGCACGGACGGGACGTCCGTCGAAGGTGATGTCGAACGCGACGGCGGCGTCGGACGAAACGCCGGAAGCGCGGCGGCGCGCCATGGCGGGTCTCCTTTCGGTGGGACGACTCATTCGGCCATGCGGTAACGCGGGGGGCGAGAAGGTGGAGATCGAGGAGCTGGGGAGGGGGCGGTACGGGGCGTGAATCCACCGCACCTTCCCGGCTCGTCCAGACGCCCCCCGCACAGCGGCCGTTCGGACGGTGACGCGCACGCGCACCGCACGCCGGCACGGCACAGGCAGCCGGAACACACCGTCGCGGCGAAACCGGGCGCAGGGCCACCACCCCTCCCCCGACACACGCGCACGCCCCGCACGACGGCGGTCGGACACCGCCGCGCACCGCACCTTCCTGAACCGACGGAACAAGCACGCCGACACGGCAGAGGCGGCCGGAACACACCGACGCGACGGAAGCGAGCCCGAAACCGCCGCCCCACCGCGCAACGCGACGCCGGCCCGTTCGGGCCACCAGTCCGGTGACGAGGCGGATACACGGCAGCCACACCGACTCCGAGAACGCCGCAATCCCACCCGGGCGGCGGCCGTCGCGCCACGCGGGACGGCCGGGCACGGACGCGCGGCACGGCGGGTACCGCCGCCGATCCGAGCGTCCGCCCCGGCCTGAAACGGACGGGAGCAGGCGCGGAGCCACCCCGTCCTCCCGCAGTCCTGCCGCCTCCGCCGCCCGTGCGACGGCGCTCTGCCCCAGTGCGCAACGCGACGCCGGCCCATTCGGGCCACCATGCCGGCCGCGAGGCGGATACGCGGCAGCCACACCGACTCCCGTGGACGCCGCAGCCCACCTGGGCAGTGGCCGTCGCGCCACGCGGGACAGCCGGACACGAGCGCGCGGCACGCCGGAGTACCCCCAACGATCCGAGCGTCCGCCCCGGCCGGAAACGGACGGGAGCAGGCACGGGGCCACCCCGCCCTCCCACAGTCCCACCACCCCCACCGCCCGTGCGACGGCGCTCCACCGCACCGCGCAACGCGAGGCTGCGCCGGCCCCCGGCAACGCCGCAGCCCCACCGGGCGGCGGCCGTCGCGCCGCGCTCGATGGCCGGGCACGGGCGCGCGGCACGGCGGAGTTGGGACCGCTGGTCCGAGCGTCGAACCCGGCCGGGAGCAGGCGTGGGGCCACCCCCTCCTCCCGCCGCCCCGGCCGCCCGTGCAACGGCGCTCCACCCCACCGCGCAACGCGAGGCCGCGCCGGTCCCCGGAAACGCCACAGCCCCACCCGGGCGGCGGCTATCGCGCCACGCGCGGCACGGCGGGGTGCCGCCGCCAATCCGAGCGTCGGACCCGACCGGAAGCGGACGGGAGCAGGCGCGGGGCCACCCTGCCCTCCCGCAGTCCCGCCACCCCCACCGGCCGTGCGACGGCACTCCGCCCCACCACGCAACCCGACACCGGCCCTCTCCGGCCACCAGTCCGGCGGCGAGGCGGATACGCGGCAGCCACACCGACCCCGAGAAGGCCACAGCCACCCGGACCGTGGCCGTCGCCCCGCGCGGGACGGCCGGGCACGGACGCGCGGCACGGCGGAGTTGGAACCGCTGGTCCGAGCGTCGGACACAGCCGGAAGCGGACGGGAGCAGGCGCAGGGCCACCCTCCCCTCTCGCAGTCCCGCCGCCCCCGCCGCCCGTGCGAC
>NZ_JBPQTX010000458.1:0-4169 GCF_051386555.1 Streptomyces sp. URMC 126 | reverse complement strand
CCCCCGCCCGGCGCGAGCCGGACGGGGGCGGAAGCACAGGGGCAGAGCAGGTCAGCCCATGTGCGGGTAGCGGTAGTCGGTCGGCGGGACCAGGGTCTCCTTGATGGACCGGGTCGAGACCCAGCGCAGGAGGTTGGTGGCCGCACCGGCCTTGTCGTTCGTCCCCGAGGCGCGGCCGCCGCCGAAGGGCTGCTGGCCGACGACGGCGCCGGTCGACTTGTCGTTGATGTAGAAGTTGCCCGCGGCGAAGCGGAGCTTCTCCATCGCGTCGGCGACCGCGGCGCGGTCCTGGCCGATGACCGAGCCGGTCAGGGCGTACGCCGAGACGGACTCCATCTGCTGGAGCATCGCGTCGAAGTCCTCGTCCTCGTAGACGTGGACGGCGAGGATCGGGCCGAAGTACTCGGTGGTGAAGACCTCGTTGGACGGGTCGGTGCACTCGATGACGGTCGGGCGGACGAAGTAGCCCACCGAGTCGTCGTACGTGCCGCCGGCGACGATGGTGCAGGTCGGGTCGGCCTTGGCGCGGTCGATGGCGGCCTTGTTCTTGGCGAAGGCGCGCTCGTCGATGACGGCGCCGATGAAGTTCGACAGGTCGGTGACGTCACCCATGGTGATGCCGTCGACCTCGGCCGCGAACTCCTCCTTGAAGCCGTCCTCCCAGATGGAGCGGGGGATGTAGGCGCGGGAGGAGGCCGAGCACTTCTGGCCCTGGAACTCGAAGGAACCGCGGGTCAGGGCGGTCTTCAGGATGGCGCGGTCGGCGCTCGGGTGGGCGACGACGAAGTCCTTGCCGCCGGTCTCGCCGACGAGGCGCGGGTAGCCCTTGTACTTCTCGATGTTGTTGCCCACGGTCTTCCAGAGGTACTGGAAGGTCTTGGTGGAGCCGGTGAAGTGGATGCCCGCGAGCTCGGGGTGGTTCAGGGCCACCTCGGAGACGGCGAGGCCGTCGCCGGTCACCAGGTTGATGACGCCCTTGGGGAGGCCGGCCTCCTCCAGGAGCCGCATGAGCAGCACGGCGGCGTGCGTCTGCGTCGGGGACGGCTTCCAGACGACCACGTTGCCCATCAGGGCGGGGGCGGTCGGGAGGTTGCCGGCGATGGCCGTGAAGTTGAACGGCGTGATCGCGTAGACGAAGCCCTCCAGCGGGCGGTGGTCGCTGCGGTTCCACACGCCGGCGGAGTTGGCGACCGGCTGCTCGGCGAGGATCTGGCGCGCGAAGTGCACGTTGAAGCGCCAGAAGTCGACGAGCTCGCAGGGGGTGTCGATCTCGGCCTGCTGGGCGGTCTTCGACTGGCCGAGCATGGTGGAGGCGGCCAGCGTCTCGCGCCAGGGGCCGGCGAGCAGCTCGGCGGCGCGGAGGATGATCGCGGCGCGGTCGTCGAAGGACATGGCGCGCCAGGCCGGGGCGGCGGCCAGGGCGGCGTCGATCGCGTCCTGGGCGTCCTGCTCGGTGGCGTTGGCGTAGGTGCCGATGCGGGCCTGGTGGTTGTGCGGCTGCACGACGTCGAAGCGCTCGCCGCCGCCCATCCGCTTCTCGCCGTTGATCGTCATCGGCAGGTCGATGGGGTTGCCCGCCAGCTCCTTGAGCTTGGCTTCGAGGCGGGCGCGCTCCGGGGAGCCCGGGGCGTAGGAGTGCACCGGCTCGTTGACCGGGGCGGGGACCTGGGTGACAGCGTCCATGAGTCTCGTTTCCTTATCGGGGTTGGAGGGTCTCAGCCCTTGGTGATCATCGAGCGGAGGAAGAACAGCAGGTTGGCGGGCTTCTCCGCGAGGCGGCGCATGAAGTACCCGTACCAGTCGGTGCCGTAGGCCGTGTAGACCCGCATCCGGTGGCCCTCGGCGGCCAGCCGGACGTGCTCGTCACCGCGGATGCCGTAGAGCATCTGGAACTCGTACTCGTCCAGCTTGCGCCCCGCCTGCCGGGCCAGCTCCTGGGTGATCGCGATCAGACGCGGGTCGTGCGACCCGATCATCGGGTAGCCCTCGCCCGCCATCAATATCTTGACGATGCGGACGAACGCCTTGTCGATCTCGGCCTTGTCCTGGAAGGCGACGGAGGCGGGTTCCTTGTACGCACCCTTCACGATACGCACCCGGCTGCCGGCGGCGGCGAGCCGGCGGGCGTCGTCCTCGGTGCGGAACAGGTACGCCTGGATGACGCAGCCGGTCTGCGGGAAGTCCTTCCGGAGCTCCTCGTGGATGGCGAACATCGAGTCGAGGGTCGTGTGGTCCTCGGCGTCCAGCGTGACGGTGGTGCCGATGGCGGCGGCGGCCTCGACGACCGGGCGGACGTTGGCGAGGGCCAGCTCGTGGCCGCCCTCCAGCGCCTGGCCGAACATGGACAGCTTGACGGACATCTCGGCGCGCTCGCCGAGGCCCAGCTCCTTGAGGCGCTCGATCAGCTCCAGGTAGGCGTCACGGGCCGCGTACGACTGCTCGACGGTGGTGATGTCCTCGCCGACGACGTCGAGGGTGACCTCCAGGCCCTTGGCCGCGGCGTCCTTGACGATCGGAATGACCTGGCCGACGGTCTCGCCCGCGATGAAGCGGTCGACGACCTGCTTGGTGCCCGGGGCGGCCGACACGAAACGACGCATGCGGTCGCTGCGCGAGGCGGCGAGGATGACGGGACCCAGCACGGGCACCTCCACGATGACGGCCGGTCCCACTCGGAACGACGGCATAACCAACTCGACGTGAAACGTAGGTTTCGCGCCACCTCGCGGACTATCGACACCTGTCACGCATCCGTGGCCGGGATCTCAGACAGATGTATGACAATGGTTCCCGGCCGGCCGCGGAGGTGGTCCAAAACGGACGAAAGAACCCGAAGGGGCCGGACGGAACGCGGCGGGATCCGATGGAACCTGGCGGAAACGGCGAAATCCCGGGAACCCGGAGAAAGGGAGTGCGGCGCGTCATGCGGGGCGAGTACCAGCAGCTCGTGGACGAGATCTCGGCGGTGTTCGGCGCCCCCGCGACCCTGGAGGACCGCGACTTCGGCCTGATCGCCTTCGGCGCGCACGGCGGCGACGACGACCTTGAGGTCTCCATGGACCCGGTGCGGACGCGCTCGATCCTCCAGCGGCGCTCGACGGCGGCCGTCCGGGCCTGGTTCGAGGCGTTCGGGATCGCCCGGGCGCAAGCACCGATGCGGATCCCGCCGGACCCGGCGGCGGGCGTCTTCAAGGGCCGCATCTGCCTCCCCGTGCGCCACCGGGGCGTGGTGCACGGCTACGTCTGGCTGCTGGACGACGAGCAGCTGGCCGGCGTCGAGCTGGACCCCGCCGCGCCGGACCCGCGCGTGGCGCAGGCGATGGAGACCGCCGCCCGGATCGGCGCCCTGCTGGCCGCCGAGGCCCGCGCCGGCGCCGAGCTGGGCGAGCTGCTGCGGGACCTGCTGACCGCGCGCCCGGCCGGCCGGGACGCCGCGCGGGCCGCCCTCCGGGAGGCTCTGGGCCCGGCGGCGGACGGGCCGCTGGCACTGCTGGCGGTGGCGCCCTGGCGTACGGACTCCGACGACCCCGAGGGCGCCGGCGGCGACCGCCCGGGGTCGGCGTTCGCCGCCCGCTCCGGCGTGGCGGCGCTCTGCGCGGTGCCCGGCAGCCTGCCGGACGGCTCGGCGGCCCTGGCCGCCCTCGTCCGGCTGCGCGCCCTCAGCGCACCGGCGCCCGCCCGGGCCGCCGCCGACCGGCTGCTGCACTCCCCCCGGGCCGGCGCGGACGGCGGCCCGGGCCTGGCCGCCGCCGGGCTGGGCACACCGCGCAAGGGCCTCGCCGAGCTCACGGACGCCTGGGCGGAGGCGCTGTCCGCCGCCCGCGCGGCGGCGGCCGAACGGCGGCTCGGCCCGCTCGCCGAGTGGGCGGCCATCGGCCCGTACCGCGTCCTGACCGGCCTGCCGGCCGACCGCGCGGCCGACCACGCCGTCCGCCCTCTCCTGGAGCGCTCCCACGCGGAGCTGGCCCGCACCACCGAGGTCTACCTGGACTGCGCCGGCCAGGCCGGCCGCGCGGCCGCCGCCCTCGGCATCCACCGGCAGACGCTCTACTACCGGCTGTCCCGGGTGGAGCAGCTCACCGGCCTGGACCTGGACAACGGCGAGGACCGGCTGCTGCTGCACATGACGCTCAAGGCGGCGCGGCTGGGGTAGGCGCGGGGGCCCGGGG
>NZ_JBPQTX010000457.1:0-4183 GCF_051386555.1 Streptomyces sp. URMC 126 | reverse complement strand
TCGTGGCGGAGGCGGGGGCCGGCACGGAGGCCGGCGCGGGGGCCGGTACGGAGGCCGGTACGGGGGCCGGTTCCGAGGCCGTGGCCGCGGCTACAGGACCGAGCGCAGCCTGAGGACGTCGACCAGGCCGGCCTTGAGCTTCACCCGGCCGCTCGCCCAAGCCCGCGCGAAATTCAGCCGGCCGTCGACCAGGGCGACGAGGTCGTCGCCGGTCATCTCCAGCCCGATCTCGGCCCGCCGCTCGGGGACGCCGGGCACCGCCCGCACCTCCTTGAGGTGGCCCTCGCGCAGGTGCCCCACGAAGGTGACGTCCAGGTCGGTCACGTGGCAGCTCAGCGAACGGTCGAGCATCGCGGCGCCGCGGAGTCTCTCGTCCGCGCCCGCGAGTTGCCCCGCCAGTCTGTCGAGTGCGCTGCGGCACTCCTCGATGGTCGCCATTGCCCTGGACGGTACACCGCGCGGAGGCGAAGACCGGAGAAGCGGCCGGGCCGGGGTAGCGTCGGGGGCATGAGCGAAGAGGCCGTGACGGTGACCGACGAGGTGACGACCGGGGAGGCTGCGGGGGACGGGGAGGCCGGAGTGGCCGGGGAAGCCGGGGAGGCCGGAGAGGCGGTCGAGCCCGCCGGGCCGCGGCCGCTCGGCGTCGACCGCACCCCCACCGGGCACCCCGGCGTGGACGCCCACCTGGCCCGGCTGGCCGACGCCGACCACCTCGCCGCCGACGGTCACCTGGCCGTGTACGAGGATGTACACCAGGGCCTGCGGTCCGCGCTCGCCGCCCTCGACGAGCGCCCCGACCGACCGCCGGTCCCCACGCGTCCGTACGACAACAGGAGCTGAACCGCCCGTGGGAGTGACCCGCCGCCGCCTCGACGCCGAGCTGGTGCGCCGCAAGCTGGCCCGTTCCCGCGAGCACGCGAGCCAGCTGATCGCCGCGGGCCGGGTGACCGTCGGCGGCACGACGGCGACCAAACCCGCCACCCAGGTGGAGACCGCCGCCGCGCTCGTCGTCACCCAGGACGACAGCGACCCCGACTACGTGTCCCGGGGCGGCCACAAGCTCGCCGGCGCGTTCGCCGCCTTCGTCCCGCGCGGCCTGGTGGTCGAGGGGCGGCGCGCGCTCGACGCCGGCGCCTCGACCGGCGGCTTCACCGACGTCCTGCTGCGCGCGGGCGCCGCGCACGTCGTCGCCGTGGACGTCGGCTACGGGCAGCTCGCCTGGTCGCTGCAGAGCGACGAGCGGGTCACCGTGATGGACCGCACCAACGTCCGGGAGCTGACGCCGGAGCAGCTCGGCGGGGACCTCGTCGACCTGGTCGTCGGCGACCTGTCGTTCATTCCGCTGGGGCTGGTCCTGCCCGCCCTGGTGAGCTGCACCGCGCCCGGCGCGGACCTGGTGATGATGGTCAAGCCGCAGTTCGAGGTCGGCAAGGAGCGGCTCGGCAGCGGCGGTGTCGTCCGCAGCCCCGAGCTGCGCGCCGAGGCGGTGCGCGAAGTCGCCCGCCGCGCGGCCGAACTGGGCCTCGGCGTCCTCGGCGTCACCGCCAGCCCGCTGCCCGGGCCCTCCGGCAACGTCGAGTACTTTCTGTGGCTGCGCGCCGGTGCGCCCGAACTGGACCCGGCGGACGTTGACCGTGCAGTGGCGGAGGGGCCTCGGTGACCACTACAGAAGCGACATCGGAGACATCCGGGACGGGGCGGGAGGGCGGCCGGACGGTCTTCCTGCTCGCGCACACCGGCCGCCCGGCGGCGATCCGCAGCGCCGAACTCGTCGTCCAAGGGCTGCTGCGCTGCGGCATCGGGGTGCGGGTCCTCGCCGAGGAGGCCGCCGACCTGCCGCTGCCCCCGTCCGTCGAGCGCGTCGAGACCGGGCCCGACCGGCCGGACGTGCTGGACGGCTGTGAACTGATCGTCGTCCTCGGCGGGGACGGCACGCTGCTGCGCGGCGCCGAGTTCGCCCGCAGCTCCGGGGTGCCCATGCTGGGCGTCAACCTGGGCCGGGTCGGCTTCCTCGCGGAGGCCGAGCGGGACGACCTGGACAAGGTCGTGGACCGGGTCGTGACGCGGGAGTACGAGGTCGAGGAGCGGATGACCCTCGACGTGCTGGTCCGGACGGACGGGCACGTCGTCCACGCCGACTGGGCGCTCAACGAGGCGTCCGTGGAGAAGGCGGCGCGGGAGCGGCTGCTGGAGGTCGTCACCGAGGTCGACGGGCGGCCCGTCTCGCGGTTCGGCGGGGACGGGGTGGTGTGTGCCACTCCTACCGGGTCCACCGCTTATGCCTTCTCCGCCGGGGGGCCCGTGGTGTGGCCCGAGGTCGAGGCGCTGCTCATGGTGCCGATCAGCGCGCACGCGCTGTTCGCCAAGCCGCTGGTGACCGCGCCGGACTCGGTGCTGGCGGTGGAGGTGCAGCCGCAGACGCCCAACGGGGTGCTGTGGTGTGACGGGCGGCGGAGTGTGGAGCTGCCGGCCGGGGCCCGGGTGGAGGTGCGGCGGGGGGCCGTGCCTGTTCGCTTGGCGCGGCTGCATCATGCTTCGTTCACTGACCGGTTGGTCGCGAAGTTCGCTCTGCCGGTTGCCGGGTGGCGGGGGGCGCCGCACTAGGGGGTGCCTTCGGGGGTGCGCCTGCGGCGGGCTGTGCCCCGGTCCCGCCCCTTCGCCGATTCCTGGGGGGCGAGCCCCCCAGCCCCCCTGAAACCGCGCTCCGCGCGGTTGTCCTCAAACGCCGGACGGGCTGATACAGCCTGTCCGGCGTTTGAGGACGCGCGCCGCAGGCGCGCTCGGGGGCCTATCGCACCAGCAGCTGCCGCGCCCGCGTCAGCGCCGAGTCCCGGTGCGCCGCGAACTCCTCCTCCGTGAAGACCGGCGTGCGGACGTCCGGCGGAACGCCCGTCACGTCGTACGTCCGCCGGTCATCCGGACGCATGAACTCCTCGTTCGGGAGCCCGAACGTCCAGCCGTTCGGGAGCCTGCGTTCCAGGACGTCGGAGAAGACGCCCTGGGTGTTCTCGCCGATGCGGACGGGGGCGGGGGAGCGGCCCGTCATGGCCTGGGTGAAGGTTTCGCCGGCGCTGACGGTGAGGCGGCCGGTGAGGACCGCGACGGGGCCGGTGTAGCGGGGGGACCCGGAAGGGGTGACCCGTACGGGGATGGCCGGGGTGAACTTCCGGGGGTTCTCCGGGTCGTTCCGGGCGTGCTTCCGGTAGGCCACGTAGGGGCGGGAAGTGAGGCGCTCGGCGATGCGGACGCCGAGCAGGTCCGAGCCGCCGCCGTTGAAGCGGACGTCCACGATCAGACCGCGCAGGGCGCGGGGGCCGCGGGTGCGGGCCGGGGTGAGGATGTCGTCCAGGGCCCGCTCCAGCTCGGCCTCGTCCGCCGCCGGGCCGCCCTTCGCGGCGAAGCGGGTGAAGCGGGTGATCCGCAGGTACCCCGTGCCGTCGGGGAGGTCGGCGTACGAGATCGCGCCCTGGCCCCAGGTGCGCAGCGGCACGCCGACGGCCTCGGCGACCGCCTTGTCCGTCCGGGCGACGGACTCCGGCGTGGGCATGGTCGTGTCCGCCCGGATGCCGCCGAAGCGCTTGTCCTCGCTCGCCACGATGCTGGTGTGCGCGTCGTGCAGCGGCTCGATCATGCGTCGGAGGACGTCGAACAGCTCGTCGTCCGTGGTGTGCGCGGTGACGCGGGGGCGGAAGCGGTCGCCCACCGCCTTCCAGTCGATCCCCCGGGCCCGGAAGAACGGGTAGTTCTCGGCGTACGTCCGCCAGAAGACGTCGAAGACGCGGCGCGGGTCCGGCCGCTCGCCCTCGCCCGGCTTCGGCCCGGCCGTGCAGGCGGCGGGCAGCGCGCCGGCGCGGCGCAGGGAGACGTGGCCGACGCTCCCGTCGTAGGTCAGCCGCGCCCGGCCGGGGCCGGTGGGGGCGATCGTCAGGACCGCGTCCTCGGCATCGGTGAAGCGGCCGGAGCCGTTCCCCTTCGCCTCCAGCAGGCCGGGCAGGCAGCTCACCGCCGTGGTGTCGAAGGTCCGGAGGCGGCGGCCCCCGTCCTCGACGGAGATCAGCATGCCGTAGCCGTCCGTCCGCCACACCCCGTCCGGCCCGCCGGAGCGGGCGCCCGGCCGGGGCCGGTGGGGGCGATCGTCAGGACCGCGTCCTCGGCATCGGTGAAGCGGCCGGAGCCGTTCCCC
>NZ_JBPQTX010000456.1:0-4232 GCF_051386555.1 Streptomyces sp. URMC 126 | reverse complement strand
GAGGGAGGAGGGAGGGAGCGCGGGCAGGGCCGGGGGGACGTACCCCGCCCGCGCTGTTGCGCGGAGCCTGCGGCATGGGGGGAACTGCGGCTTCCGCGCGGCCGATGACCAGTCGGCTCACTCCCTACAGCGCCACGGCCCCGGAAAGCGTCACACCCGGCGGGCCGATGCGGGAGTTGCCGGCCGCGTGCCCGCCGTTCCGGTCTCGCGGGTTGATCACCCTGGACACCGTGGGAGGGGTGGGGCTGCGGTCGGCGGCCGTGGGCGCGGGGAGGGCGGCTGCCACCGCCGTTGTCACAGGGGCCTGTCCGCCCTCGCCCGGCGGGCGCGGGTTCCTTCCTCGCGGCCGAGACCGCCTGACGACCGCCGCATCCGTTGCCCCCGGTCGTCACCGGCTTCCGGCAGCGTCCTCGTCCTCGCTTACGCCGGTCTCGTCTTCGTCGCTTCCCTCCTGGTCGTCCTCGTCGTCATCGTCTTCCTCAGCGTCGTCGCTCCCGTCGTCGCCGTCGCCGCCGGGTCCGTCGTCGGAGACATGGTCGTGGTCCTGGACGAGGCGGGTGCAGTAGGCGCGGACGCCGGATGGGCCGCCGGCCTGGTGTTCGAGGGCGCGCACGGTGTCCTCGTCCGCCTGCTCGCGCCACTTCCCCCGGGTGAGGTAGTCGCGGCACAGGCCGACGGCCTGTTCGAGGTCTCCGCCGGGGTCCCCTCGGTAGGGGGACGCCGTCTCCTCGCCCCGGTCGTCGCCCCCGCCGGGCCGGGCCTGGGAGCTTTCGTCAGCCCGGGGAGTGCCACGGCCGGAGGGCGGGGCGGTGACGGAGGGCGGGAGGGTGCGGGCTCCCGGGCCCTTGCCGTAGCGCTCGCCCTCGGGTCGGTCGTCGGCCGGACCGTCGGAGGCGGAGCCTAAAGGGCGCGGGCGGGCGGAGGGCGGGGCGTCCTCGGCGCCGGTGCTCGCCCGGTCGTCCACCGCGGCCGGGTTCCGGTGCGCGGCGGTGAACGGGGTGGGCATGGCGATGACGCCGGAGAGCACGGCGATGCCGCTCAGCGCGCATGCCGCCAACGCCGCGACGAGTACGGTCCGTGCGGGGCGGCGGCGAGGCAGGGAGCGGGGCGCCGGACGGCCGGTACCCCCTGCCCGCCCGGCTCTGCCGACACGGCCGCCCCGGCCTTTTCGACCGTATGAGCGTGGCTCCCTGCCGTGGAGATGGGCGGCGACAGAATCGGCCGCCACGGAATCGGCCGGCGTGGCGGTGGTGGTGACCGCGTCCGGCGAGAAGGGAGTGTTCCGCGGTGCCGCCGGCTCGGTCGCGTGGCCGGGCTGTTCGTCGGGTGCGCCGTGTCGGGCGGCGAGGAAGGCGGCGACGGCGGCGTCCTCGCCCGGAAGCGGACGGCCCTGCGCCGGAGCGGGTACGGCCAAGGCGCGCAGCGCGGCCACGGCGGCGTCCGTCCGTCCGGGGTGGGGAGCCGGTATGGGGGAGGCGTCGGAGTCGCAGGCGGCGCAGGAGGCGAGCGCCGTGCCGTCCAACCGGTCGTCGTGCTCCAACCAGTCGTGCTCGTGGTCGTCCGCCATCACATGTCCTTCTGCGTCCGCGCGCCCAATCGCGTCACACCGCGGGAAGGATCCGGCCCGGTGGATGATCTGCGCTGTCCGGGGATGCTGTCCGGCCCTGGTTCTCCGTTCACCCCGGCCCCTCCGGTCGTGTCCGTTCCGTTCATCAGCTGGGCGAGTCTGCGCAGTCCGCGGTGCGCGGCCGTGCGGAGGGCGCCGGGCCGTTTGCCCAGCACCTCCGCGGCGGTGGTGGCGTCGAGGCCGACGACCACGCGCAGGACGACGGCTTCCGCCTGGTCCCGTGGCAGCCGGGCGACCAGCGCCAGGGTCCGTTCGGTGCCCAGGGCCTCCAACGCCTCCTCCGCGGTGTCCGCTTTCCCGGCACGGCCGGCGAGTTCGCTGTCGTCGCCGCCGATCACGGGCCGCCGGCCGCGCGCCCGTATGTGGTCGAGGGCGCGGTTGCGGGCGATGCGGGCGGCCCACCCGCGGAAGCGGTCGCCGTCCCCGGTGAACCGGCCGATGTCGCGGGCGATTTGGAGCCACGCCTCTGAGGTCACGTCCTCGGCGTCGGTGTCGCCGACGAGCGTGCGCACGTACCCGAGCAGGCGGGGGTGGACGGACCGGTAGACCGCGCGGAAGGCCGTCTCGTCCCCGCCCTGCGCCGCGCGTACCGCGACGGTCAGCTCAGCGTCATCCCCCTGCACACCCACATCCTGCATCACCGGCAGAACTCACGAATCAGTAATGCGTGGGTCCGCCGTCGGGCTCGCCGTTGTTGTACGGATTCGGTACGGAGCCGCCCGCGCCGGGCGGAGGGCCGTACGGGGAACCGTTCGGCGCGCCGTACACCGGCCCGTACGAAGGACCGTACGGGCCGGCCGCCATTCCGGGCAACGGGCTCGACGGGCCTTGCCCCGGAGGCGGGTACGGGCCGTAGGGCCCGGCGGCCGGATACGGGCCGGGCGGCGTCCCGTAGGCCGGGTAGGCCCCGTACGGCCCGGGCCCGGGCACGGGCTGCGCGTACGGCCATGGAGCCGCGTACGGCCCGGCGGGCGGGGCGTACCCGGGGACGGGGTGTACGGCGCCGGGCGAGGCGGGATCGTCGAACGACAGCGCCTCCAGCGCCCGTTCCTCCTGCATGCGTGTCAACTGCCGTACCACCAGCAGCGCCAGGGCACCGGCGACGGCGCAGATCAGGTATCCGAAAGCGCTCGCCCCGGCGAGGGTCCGCAGGTTCCGGACGTCGTCCTCCCAGGCGTCGTACCGTTCCAGCCGGAAGTCGCGGCGCATCTTCGCCTCGGTCAGCGCGTAGCCGAAGGCGCTCGCCGCGGCGAGGGCGCCGGCCACGATGCCGCTGACCCACCAGGAGTTGAGCAGTCCCTTGGGCGCGCTTCGCGCCCCGGTGGGGGCGGACGCGCGGTAGATGTCGTTGGCGATCTGCTTGGGGAACCACAGGTTGACCACCGGGGTGAACCAGGCGCCCGCCGCCCAACCGCTGCCGAAGCGGTGCGAACCGGGCGCCAGCACCTCGGCGTTGAGCCGCACGCGGCGGAACCAGACCGCCCAGAGGCCGGCCGTGCCGAGGCCCAGCACGGTGGTCACCAGGGAGACGGAGGCGAAGAACGTGTCCGCCTCGTTCGCCCGGTCCGCCGTCGCGTCGCTGAGTACGACGCCTTCCGCCAGCACGTCGCCGAGCGCGCCGCGTTGACGGAACCGGGCGGCGGCGAGCAGCAACAGGCCGAGCAGAGCCAGGGTCAGGACGGTCGTGAGCGAGATCCGCACGCCGCGGCGCAGGTCGATCGCGCCGAGCGGCCCGGGCCCCGAATCGGAAGGCACAGAACCGGGAGGCACGGGCCCGGAAGGCAGAGGGCCGGACTCCGGATGCCCCGAAGGCGCGGGCCCGGACGCGACGGCCCCGTCCGGCACCACCGCGGCTGGAGGGGCTCCGTACGGCGGGCCACCCGCGGGCGCGCTCACCGCCGCCCCGGCCGACGCGGCGGCCGTCGCGGGCGCGGCCGGGGCAGGTGGCGGCGCCGAGGGCATCGGGGGCGGCGAGGACGGCATGGGTGGCACCGGCTGCGGGGAGGGCGGAGGCGACGCGTGGGACGGACCGGACCACCCGCTCGGTGTCGGTGCCGTTACCCCCTCAGGCTGCCGCATCCCCTCGGGCTGCCGCATCCCCTCAGGCTGCCGCTGTTCGGCGCCGCAGGCCGCACAGCGGCCGTCCGGCCCCACGGCGGCGGCGCGGCATCGACCGCACGGATACATCTCTTCGGTCCCCCCACGGAACGCCGGAACGGCACCAAAACGGCACCGGTTGATCGACTGCTCGTCGGCGCCGGCCCGCGGGCGGGGCGGCGGCTCGCCGGCCGTCGCGTGCGCACCGGGCGACGCGGCCCGCACGTTACGGGCAACGGACCGTTTCCGTCCAGAAGAGACCGGACGGGAGCGGCCGACCGGTGGGAACCGGCCAGAAGCCGCCACTCGGAAGGACCCGCCCTGCCCCTCCGGCCCCAGCCCCGGGGGCCGGAGGGGCGTGTCGTCCACGCGCGCTGTGACGGAATCCGGCCGTTCGGCGCTGAGGGAAGTGTGGGCCTCGCCAAGGTCCGCAGCGGACGGCGGCCGCGGCTTCTCCTGTGGGGGGTAGGGGCCCGGCCGTCTCCGCGCCCCGGGCCACCCCCGCACC
>NZ_JBPQTX010000455.1:0-4295 GCF_051386555.1 Streptomyces sp. URMC 126 | reverse complement strand
GGGGTGCGGGCGGGCGTACGCGGGGGCGTACCGAAGCGTGCGCGGGGTTGTCCCTGACGCGTGCTCGGGCGCGCGCCCGGGCGTGCCCGATGGCGCACGCGGCGCGGCACGTGCGGGCTCAACCCGCTGACACCACCCCCTCACGCGACCCGTCCCGCCTCAGCAGCCACACCGTGAGCACCGTCGTCAGACCCAGCAACCCGCCGGCCGCCCACAGGCTTTCCCGCATGCCGGTGAGCGAGACGCCCTCCCCCGCGCTCCCGTCCACGAGCAGCGCGCCGAACACGGCGACGGCCGGCGCGCCACCGGTCTGCCGGACGGCGTTGCACAAACCCGAGGCCGTACCGGCCCGGTGTCCCGGAACAGCGTCGACGAGCAGCACCGTCAACGCGGGAACGGCAAGGAGCGGGTCGGCGGCGCGAAGACCCCCGACCGTCCGAAGGCGGGCCGGGTGACGCTCACCTACGAGATCATGCCGCTCGCCGCCACGGACGGTCAGCGCCTCGTCGTCTACCAGGCCGAGCCCGGGAGCGCGGACGAGGCGTCCATGCTGCTTCTCGACCCGGAGGGCGGGAACCGGTCGGCCGGCGGGACGACGCGGCCGGAGGTTCCGGCCGAGCCGGCGGCGCGGGTGTAGGGCACGGGCCCGAGCGAGGGGCGCGGGTGGCGGGTCGCCCCGACCGGCCCGGGGCGGGTCGCATCACCGCCGGCCTCCTCGCATCTGCCGGACGAGCAGCCCACCCCTCCTTGCATCTGCGGGCGCCCTGCCCCTACCGTGCCGCACATGCGGTCCTACACCATCGGCCGGGCGGCCCGCCTGCTCGGCGTCAGCCCCGACACCGTCCGCCGGTGGGCCGACGCCGGGCGGATCCCCACCCGGCGGGACGAACACGGCAAGCGGGAGATCGACGGGGCGGACCTCGCCGCGTTCTCCGTCGCGCTCGCAGCCGAGGCGAACGAGGACGGCGAGGAGGCGTACTCCAGCACGCGCAACGCCTTCCCCGGGATCATCACCGCCGTGAAGCTCGGCGACGTCGCCGCCCAAGTGGAGGTGCAGGCCGGGCCGCACCGCCTCGTCTCGCTGCTGACCAGGGAGGCCGTGGAGGAACTGGGGCTGGCCGTGGGCGTGGAGGCCGTGGCCCGGGTCAAGGCGACCAACGTGCACGTCGACCTCGCCTGACCGGCCGCGACCGCATCCGGTCGCACATACCCTCCCGCCCTTCGCATCCGACCGTTTCCGGTCCCGCCCGACACCCCCACGGAGAATCGATGCGCCGTCCGTCCGTCCGTCTCGCCGCCCTCGCCACCGCCCTGCTCCTGCCCTTCGTCGCCGCCTGCGGTGACGGCTCGTCGGCCGACGGCGGCGAGGGCGATGGCAAGAAGGGCACCACCCTCACCGTGCTGGCGGCGGCTTCCCTCACCGACGTCTTCCGGCAGGCGGGGGACGCCTACGAGAAGGCGCATCCGGGGACGAAGGTGACGTTCTCCTTCGCGGGCTCCCAGGAGCTGGCCTCGCAGGTCCGGCAGGGCGTGCCGGCGGACGCCCTCGTGACGGCGGACGCCAAGACGATGGACGGGCTGTCCCGGGAGACGGGCGAGCCCGTCGTCATCGCGCGCAACCGGCTGACGATCGCCACCGCGCGGGACAACCCCAAGCACGTCAAGGGCCTCGCCGACCTGGCACGGAAGGACCTCAAGGTGGTTCTGGCGGCGCCGGAGGTACCCGTCGGCCGGTACAGCAGGAAAGTCCTGGACCGGCAGCACATCGCCGTACGGCCCGTCTCGCAGGAGCCGAACGTGCGGGCGGTCCTGAGCAAGGTGACCCTCGGGGAGGCGGACGCCGGGATCGTGTACGTGACGGACGCGGCGGCCGCCAAGGGGAAGGTGGCCACGGTCGCCGTCCCGGACGCGCAGAACGCCGTCGCCGACTACCCGGCCGCCACGCTCAAGAGCTCGCGGCACGCCGGGGAGGCGGCCGAGTTCGTGCGCTGGCTGAAGTCCGCCGAGGCGCAGCGCCTGCTGGGCGCGGCCGGCTTCCAGCGGCCGTAGCGCGGGACCGGACGGACCGGACGGAATGAAGACGGTGTCGGATCCGACGGGCCGGGGGCGTACGCCCCTGGCGCTCGGCGTACCCGCCGGGCTCGCGGTGGTGTTCCTGCTGGTACCGCTGGCGGGGGTGCTCGCCCGGACGCCGTGGGGCTCCCTCCCGTCCCGCGTCGGGTCGCCCGAGGTCCGGCAGGCGCTGGCCCTCTCGCTGGCGGTCTCCGGCTGGGCCCTGTTGCTCTCGCTCGTCCTCGGCGTACCGCTGGCCTGGCTGCTGGCCAGGGCCGACTTCCCGGGCAAGGCGCTGGTGCGCTGCCTGGTGATGCTGCCGATGGTGCTCCCGCCGACGGTCGCGGGGGTGGCGCTGCTCCAGGGGTACGGGCGCCGGGGCGTCGCCGGGCCCTGGCTGGAGGAGTGGTTCGGGGTCACCCTGCCGTTCTCGACGGCGGGCGCGGTCGTCGCGTCGGCGTTCGTGGCGATGCCGTTCCTCGTCATCAGCCTGGAGGGCGCCCTCGCGGGCCTGCATCCGCGGTACGAGGAGACGGCGCTCTCGCTCGGCGCGGCACCGCTGCGGGTCTTCCGCACCGTCACCCTGCCCATGGTCGCCCCGGGGCTGCTCGCGGGGGCGGCGCTGTGCTGGGCGCGGGCGTTGGGCGAGTTCGGGGCGACGATCACGTTCGCGGGGAACCTGCCCGGCGAGACCCAGACCCTGCCGTTGCAGGTCTATCTGCTGCTCCAGGACGATCCTGAGGGCGCGACCGCCGTCTCCCTGCTGCTGCTCGCCATCGCGACGGCGGTGCTGCTCGCCCTGCGGGGACGGTGGCTGGGGGCCGGAACGGCGGCACGACGGGGGCGGGGGCGAGGGACGGTGGCGGAGCAGACGGTGCCGGAGGCGGGCGCGGAAGCCCGTACCGGGGCCGCTTCCCGCACACCGGCCCGTCCGCGCGGGGAAGCCTCCGGTGACACGCCTCCGGAGGAGCAGGTGACGGCCGCCTTCCCCGGATCACCCCCCTCCGGCGACCCTGCCGACCGTGCCGCCCGGGCCGACGGGTCCGCCCACGCCTCCCCGGCCGGGTCCCCCTTGTACACCCATGTCACCGGTGCCACCCGCGCCGTCCTGGACGTGCCGCCCGGCACCACGGTGGCCGTCGTCGGGCCCAACGGGGCCGGGAAGACCACGCTTCTGCGCGCCCTGCTCGGCCTCACCCGACGGGCCACGGCGCACCCCCTCCGGCTCGGCGACGGCGACCTGTCGGCCGTTCCGGCCCACCGGCGGCGGATCGCCTGGGTGCCGCAGGACGGCGCCCTCTTCCCGCACCTCACCGCGCTCGCCAACACGGCCTACGGCCTGCGCGCCCAGGGCGTACCCCGGAGCGAGGCGCGCCGGGAGGCGCGGGCCCGGCTGGACGAGCTCGGCATCGGACACCTGGCGCACCGCAGGCCGCACGAGCTGAGCGGCGGGCAGGCCCAGCGCGTGGCCCTGGCGCGCGCCTTGGCCGCACGCCCCCGACTGCTGTTGATGGACGAACCGCTGGCCGCGCTCGACCAGTCGGCCAAGGCGTCCGTACGGCAGGCCCTGCGTCGCCGGCTCGCCGGTTTCCGGGGCGTCTGCCTGCTGGTGACCCACGACCCGGTGGAGGCCGTGTCACTCGCCGACCGCGTTCTCGTCCTGGAGGACGGCGAGGTCGTGCAGTACGCGGCGCCGGACGAACTGGCCCGATTCCCCCGCTCGCCGTGGGCCGCCCGGATGCTGGGGCACAACGCCTGGCCCGGCAAGGTCACGGCCGAGGGCACACTGCGGCTGGACGACGGCACCGAGCTGACCGCGGCCGTCGCCCCGCCGGACGGTGTGACGGCGGCCCTGGCGGTCGCGGGCCCGGAGGCCGTCACCTTGTACGCGTCCCGCCTGCCGGGGAACCGCACGGCGAGCGGCCCGGTAAGCGGTCTCGAGTGCGAGAACGTGTGGCCCGGCACCGTCCGGGAGGTCTCCGCGCAGGGCGGGCGGCTCCGCGTCCTGGTAGCGGGTGGCACCGACGGGCCCGACGCGGTCGCCGAACTCTCCCCGGCGTCAGCGGCGGAGCTGCGCCCGGTGGAGGGCGCCCGGGTGTGGGTGGGCGTACGGGCGGAGGCCGTGACGCTCGTCGCGCTCTGAGAGGACGAGGGGAAGGGGACACGCTCGGGGCGCGGACGCCCATAGGCGTCGGCCGCTCCCCCGCCCTGCCGACCGGTGCCCTCACCCCGTCGACCGGCCC
>NZ_JBPQTX010000454.1:0-4309 GCF_051386555.1 Streptomyces sp. URMC 126 | reverse complement strand
ACCGGGTCCGGTGTCGATGCCGGGGGCGGCGAGCGTGGGCGTGAGCGTCAGCTCGAAGCCGGGGCCGGTGCCGGGTGCGGGACCGTGCGGGAGGCCGGTGCCGGCACCGGGTCCGGTGTCGATGCCGGGGGTGGCGGGCGTGGGCGCGAGCGTCAGCCCGAAGCCTGGACCGGTACCGGGCGTGGGGCCGCGCGGGAGGCTGCCGGCACCGAGCCCGGCTCCGGGCCCGAACGTCTCCCGGCCACCCGGACGGACGGGGCGTACCCGCCCTGCGGCCCCGAGCGGGAGTTCCTGGCCGCCTGCGCGTCGGCCGAGCGCGCCCGCGGGCTGCGGGAGGCCGCCCGCGAGGCCCGGCTGCGGACCCAGCGGCGGCTCATCGCCCTCCTGGCCGGTCTCCTCCTCTCGGTCGCCGCCCTGGCCGCCGTCGTCGTCCCGCTCGCGGCTCGCTGACCGTCCGCCGGCAGGGCGCCCGGCGATCGCGCGACCGCCCGACGGAGTCCCCGGCCCGCGCGCCGCCGTACGGCGGAGGAGACCCCCGCGACCAGCCGGGTGGCGTGCCTCACCTCGGGGTCTGCCACGCGAGTGATCGGGAAAGCGTCTACAGTGCGTGATCTTCCCGAACCCCTGACGACCCTGGTCCGACGCGGCAGAGAGCCCGCCGTCGCGCAGACGGTGCGGTCCACGGCCGCCGCCGTCATCGCGTACGCGGTGGCGCTGACGCTCAGCAAGGAACCGGCGCCGCTCACCGCGCCGCTGACCGCCCTGCTCGTCGTCCAGGTGACCCTGTACTCCACCCTGACCACCGGCATCCGCCGGGTGAACTCCGTCGTCGCCGGCGTCCTGATCGCCATCGGCTTCAGCGCCCTGGTCGGCCTCACCTGGTGGAGCCTGGGACTGATCATCCTGGCGTCGCTGGTCATCGGGCGCTTCGTCCACGTGGGGGAGTTCGTCCCCGAGGTGGCGATCAGCGCCATGCTCGTCCTCGGCGTCACCCGGGTGGCGGAGACCGCCTGGGACCGGGTCCTGGAGACCGTGATCGGAGCCGTCGTCGGGCTCCTCTTCAACGTGCTGCTGGTGCCGCCCGTCTGGGTGGAGCCGGCCGGCGACGCCATCCAGGACCTGGCGCGGCGGATAAGCGGACTCCTCCGTCACCTCGGCTCCGAGGTGGGCCGGCCCACCCCCGTCTCGGAGGCCGCCGCCCGGCTGCACGAGGCGCGCCGGCTCGACCACGACGTCGCCGAGGTCGACGTCTCCCTCCGGCAGGCCGAGGACAGCCTCCGCCTCAACCCCCGGGTCAAGGAGGGCCTGCTGTCCCGGATCGTGCTGCGCACCGGCCTCGACGCGCTGGAGATCTCCGCCGTCGTGGTCCGGGTGATGTGCCGGTCCCTGACCGACCTGGCGCGCGAGCGCACCGACGAGCCTCTCTTCCCGGAGGACGTCGCCGCCGCGCTCACCGACGTCATGCACCACCTCGCCCGGGCCCTGGAGAGCTTCGCGGTGCTCATCACCAGCCAGGTGAGCGCCAACGCCGAGGAGGCCGAGGCCCGGCTCGTCGAGGACCTCGCCGTCGGCCGGGAGAGCCGCGACCGGGCCGCCCACCTGCTGCTCGACAAGGTCCGCGAGCATCCCCGGCAGTGGCAGCTGCACGGGTCGCTGCTCGCCGAGATCGACCGCATCCTCGACGAACTCGACGTGGAGAAGCGCACCGAGCGGCTGACGGAGGAGCTGGACCGGCACTCCCGGGCGTCCCGCGAGCGCTGGCCGCTCCTCCACCGGCTCAAGCGGCGGGTGGTCCGCAGCCGCTTCGGCAGCCGCAGTAGCCGCGGCTGACGGCCCGGCGTGCCCGGGGCCCGGGGGACGTCCGCGGCGTGGCGGACCCCGGGCCCCGGCGAGCCCGGGTCAGCCGGCGGCCACCGGCTCCGGCGCCCGGTCGTGGTGGCGGGAGATGTTCTTCTCCAGCAGCGCCAGGCAGTCGGCCACCCCGACCGACGCCGGCGTGAACGCGGGCAGCCGCCCGTCGTCCCGCTTCAGCCCGGCCAGGGCCTCGTCCATCGCGGTCTGCGCCGCGAACAGGCACGGGGTGCTGTAGATGGCGACGTCCACGCCCAGGTCCGACAGCTCCGGCAGTGACAGCCGGGGCGACTTGCCGCCCGCGATCTGGTTGAACAGCAACGGCTTGTCGCCGATGACGTCGCGCACCTTGCGGATCCAGTCGACGCTGCGGACCCCGTCGACCAGGATCACATCGCAGTCGGTGGCCGCCAGCGCCTTGGCGCGGCGCAGGATCTCGGGTTCGTCCGTGGCGTCGGTGCGGGCCACGACCACCATGTCGCGCCGGGCCTCCAGCACCATGGTGAGCTTCTCCAGGTACTCCTCCAGCGGAAGGATCAGCTTGCCGTCCACGTGCCCGCAACGCCGCGGCCGCTTCTGGTCCTCCAGGATCACACCCGACGCGCCGACCTGCTCCAGCGAACGCACCACGTGGCAGGCGGTCTCGGGGTCCACATAGCCGTCGTCGATGTCGACGAGCAGGTGCTGCGCGGGGAACGCCTGGCGCAGCCGCTGGACGAAGCCGACCAGGTCGGGCCAGGCGATGAACCCGATGTCCGGGAGGCCGTAATGGGAGGCGGCGAAACCGAAGCCGGAGACGAACATGCCGTCGTAGTGCCGGGCCGCCACGGAGGCGGAGAACATGTCGAAGACGCCGATGAGCGGGGTGGTGCCGTCGGCCGCTATCGCGGCGCGTAGCCGATCGGGGTGGTTCACGGTACCCTCCGGGGTGAGTTGGGCAACGCGCCGCCGACCGCTGCCGCCAAGCTCGTGACCGGCTGTGCGCGTTCGCTGACCAGAACCCGGGTGTCCGCCGTCGCAAGACGGCGTACCCCGGGTCTTTCGTGTGTCGCTCGTGCTGGTGGCGCTGTGTCCCGTCGCGCCCGTCGCGGGAGTGAACGGCGGTGCGCGGGAGGGGAGTCGGGGGCCGCTCGGGCGGAGTGGCGCCCCTCACTTCCGGTCCGGAGGCTAGTCAAGTCCTGGTCATGAAGCAATCAGGGAAAAGTAAAGTCCCGGGTGATGCGACGCTTTTGCGCCGAACGGCGCGCGCATCACCCGGGACGGTGTGTTTCCTCCGGTCAGCGGCCGCGTTCAGCCGCGGACCGGCACCTTGTGGGCGACAGCGGTGACGTGCAGTTCACCCTTGTCGACCAGGTCGCCGAGGGGGATCGCCTGATGGGTCCGCGCGGCGGGCGGGGTCACCAGCAGGTACGTCCCCTTGCGGGCGTCCGTGCCGGAGTGCGTCCAGGCGACGTTGGCCTGGGCCGCCTCGCCGGGCTTGAGGTATATGAGCTTGTTGCCCGGGTCGTCCGCGTACCAGGTGCTGCCCCACACCGTGTGCGAGGGCAGCGCCTTGCGCTGGGAGTCCGCCAGGCCCAGGCCCGGGTAACCGCGCAGCGCGCACGTCCGCTGGGTGGTGTTCTTCAACTCCAGCGTGCCGCCCGCGTGGTTCATCCCGCCGCCGAGCCGCTCGGCGAAGGAGATCCGCAGGTCGGAGGTGCCGCACGTCGGAGTGGCCGACGCGGCCCCCGATCCGTCCCCGGCGGCCCCGGCCGTCCCGGCGGCGGCGGTGAGCGCGATCCCCGCGGCGGCGGCGACCCCCACGAGGCGTGTGGCGGTGAGGCGTGTCACGAGCAGTCCCTTCCCTTGAGTTTTCCCCCGAGTTTCACGTGCTGTCATGCTCGCTGCGCCTACCCGTCGCCTGCGCACTCGAACGCGCCGGAGCGTAGGGAACGCGCCACCCCGGCGGCCGGAATTCCCTTTTCTCTCCCCGGGTTCGCTCATGCTTCCCCTCCGGTTCGCCTCCCCGGCGCGGACCGGAAACGCCCGGTCGGAGGCGAGGAGGAGAGGGCGTTCCGATTCTCACGACCGCTCCGAGGGCGGTCAATCGGCGAAATGGAGGGCTCGGGACGGCTGTTCGAACGCGCCGGACATCGGCCCGAAACCGCCGTCCGGCCTCTTGCGCGCCCCGGCGGACGCGTTAGGCTGCCCGGCCACACGCGGTTCGGGTCGGACGGGTATCGGGGGACGCCGGATGTCTTTGCGACGGATGTCTATGGGGCGCATGTCTTCGGGGCGCATGTTCCGGGGCCGGCGCGCAGACCGCGGCGGCGACCCGGAAGGGCGACGGCGCGCGGAAGAGGGCGACACGCCGCCGGGCGCGCGCCGGGCGGTCGGGGACGGTGCGGGTCTCGGCCGGCCGGGGAGACGCCGGGGCGGTCGGCGTGGGCGTAGGGGCGGTCGGCGCAGGGGTTGGGGC
>NZ_JBPQTX010000453.1:0-4323 GCF_051386555.1 Streptomyces sp. URMC 126 | reverse complement strand
GACGGGCTGGATAGTGCCGCCCTGGGCGCGCACTTCAGCCCGTCCGGCGTTTGAGGACAACCGCGCGGAGCGCGGTTTCGGGGGGCTGGGGGCTTGCCCCCAGGAATCGGTGAAGGGGCGGGTCCGGGGCACCCCCCCCGCTCAGAACAACCTGAGCTTGTCGTCCTCGATGCCCCGCAGCGCGTCGTAGTCCAGGACGACACAGCCGATCCCCCGGTCCGTGGCGAGGACACGAGCCTGCGGCTTGATCTCCTGGGCGGCGAAGATGCCGCGGACCGGCGCCAGGTGAGGGTCGCGGTTGAGGAGTTCGAGGTAGCGGGTGAGCTGCTCGACGCCGTCGATCTCGCCGCGCCGCTTGAGTTCGACCGCGACCGTCTGTCCGTCGGCGTCCCGGCAGAGGATGTCGACCGGGCCGATCGCCGTCGGGTACTCGCGGCGGATCAGGGTGTAGCCCTCGCCGAGGGTCTCGATGCGGTCCGCGAGGAGCTCCTGAAGGTGCGCTTCCACGCCGTCCTTGATGAGGCCCGGATCGACGCCGAGCTCGTGCGAGGAGTCGTGGAGGACCTCCTCCATGGTGATGATGAGCTTCTCGCCCGCCTTGTTGATCACCGTCCACACGCTGCCGTCGCCCTCCTTGAGGGTGCACGGCGGGGACATCCAGTTGAGGGGCTTGTAGGCCCGGTCGTCCGCGTGGATCGAGACACTGCCGTCGGCCTTGACGAGGATGAGACGGGGGGCGGACGGCAGGTGGGCGGTGAGCCGGCCGGCGTAGTCCACGGAGCAACGGGCGATGACGAGACGCATGGTGAGCCACGCTACTCGACTCCCGGCACCGGACGCGATTCGCCCTGGATGGGCCCCTTCGCCGGTGGCCAGTTGTAGGTGCGTTCTCCTGGTGGGGCAGCAGTGGCCGGATTACCGTTGAAGCGGGCGGTCGCCGTACGGGCACGGGGCGTCGTCGTCCGCTCGCCCACCCCCAGGACCCCGCCCGGCGGGGCCCGCGAGAGGAGAACTCATGTCGCTCGACGTCTCACCGGCCCTCCTCGAACAGGCCGAGCGAGGCGAGGTCGACGAAGAGGCATTCGTCGACTGCGTCCGGAACTCCCTGCCCTACGCCTGGGAGATGATCAGCTCGCTGGTGGCCCGGCTCGAGGTCGAAGGCGGCGAGTTCGCCGACAACCGGACGCCGCCGCCGGACGAGCAGGCGCGTGGCCAGCTGCTGCGCGCCCTGGCGAGCGACGCGATCCGCGGAGCGCTGCAGCGGCACTTCGGGGTCCGGCTGGCGTTCCAGAACTGCCATCGGGTCGCCGTCTTCCCGCTCGGCCCCTCCGCCGACGAGCGGCTGGCCCGCTTCACCTCCGTCCGGGGGCAGCTGCTCAACCAGTCCCCGGAGCTGCGCGACTGCTGAGCCCGCGCCGACGCCGCTCCGCGCGCGGGGGCGCGGGACGGTACGGCGGCGGGCCATTGGAGCCGTGGCCCGGGGGCGGGCCGCAGCCGGTGGTGCGCGGCGACCGGGCCGGCCCGGAGGAGGCGCGAGTCCGCGGGCCGCCGGGGCTCCATGCCGCCGGGCCCTGGGTCGTCGGCCCCGATACCCGGCCCGGCCCGACGCCCTCCGTCGTCCGGAAGCCCGGCGCCCGCGCCGTCACGCACGGCGCCGTCGGCGCCGCGCGCGCCGGGGGCGGGTCACCGCGGCGCCGGTCCGCGTCCGTGCGCCGCCATGGGAAACGGCCAAAGGCCGACGCGGCCCGGTCCCGGTGGCGGGCCGTCCTCAGCGGATCAGCGGCAGGACCTCCGTGCCGAGCCGGCGCAGGTTCTCCTCGGTCGCCGCGAGATCGCCCGACCCCTCGGCCAGCAGCGCGAACCCCCGTACCCCGGTCCGCTCCGCGGTGGCCGCGAGGCGGTCGGCGCACAGCCGGGGCGGGCCGACCGGGTGGAGGGAGCACAGCAGCTCCGTGTAGGCCAGCGGGTCCCGCATCCGGCGCTCCCGGCCGTCGACGGTGACATGCGCCCCGAGTCCCTGGCGCAGCCAGCCGGGCATCGCCTTCAGCAGGGTCTCCGCCGCCTCCTGGCGGCGGTCCGCCACCTGCACCACGCCCGCCGCCACATGCGCGGCCGACGCCACGTGCTCCGGTGAACACCCGGCCTCCAGGGCGCACTTGCGCCACAGGGACACCATCTCGGCCTTTTCCTCGTCGGCGCTGTGCATGCCGAGCAGCATCGGCAGCCCGTGCCGGGCGGCCAGCCGGACCCCGGCGGGCGAGGTACAGGCGACCAGCACCGGCGGTCCGGGCCGGTCCAGCAGTTCGTCCGGGCGCGGTACGACCGGCACCTCGCGGAAGGAGAATCGTTTGCCCGAAGCGCCGACGCGGGGTTCCCGCAGCCAGCGCATCAGCAGTTCGAGCGATTCCGGAAACGCTTCTTCGTAAGCCTGGAGGCCCGCGTTGAACACTTCCAGGTCCACCCACGGCCCGCCGCGGCCGACCCCGAGGGTGAACCGGCCCCCGGAGGCGATGTGCAGCAGGGCCGTCTGCTCGCCGAGGGTCACGGGGTGGGTGGTGGGCAGGACGCTCACCGCCGTGCCCACCCGGATCCGCCGGGTACGGCCCAGGAGCAGCCCGGCCAGCGTCACCGCCGAGGGGCAGACGCCGTAGGGGACGAAGTGGTGTTCGGCCAGCCAGACCGCGTCGAGCCCGGCCTCCTCGGCGACCTCGGCCGTCCGCACCGCCCGGTACAGCGCCTCTCCGTGACCCTGGCCGGGGAACTGGGCGGCCAGGACGAACGCTCCAACGCGCATGCTCGTGCACCTTCCTGCGCGACCGACCCGACCCCCCGGTGGCAATAACGCCCGACACGTGCCACGAGGTACGGGCGTTCAGGAAGTTTTCATGATGATCGGAGAGGGTGGCCGGGCAGGTCCCGAACACACCCGGCCGGGGCGGTGACCGTGACGCGTACCCTGGTCACAGCCCGTAGCTCGCCCGACCTTCGAGGTGAACCGTGTCCCCGCGCCGAAACCGCCCCCGAGGCGGCGCAGTCAGTCAAGCCGCCGAGAGCGCCCGGTACGAGGGCGGCGGGGTGCGGTACGGGCTGGAGCAGACGGAGAGCTGGCAGGGCGAGGACTGGTCGGTCCGCATGGTCGGCGGGAGCGCGGCGGCCAAGCGCTACCGCTGCCCCGGCTGCGACCAGGAGATCCCGCCCGGGGTGCCGCACCTGGTGGTGTGGCCGCAGTACGGCGCGGGGGTCGAGGACCGGCGCCACTGGCACAAGTCCTGCTGGAACGCGAGGGACCGCCGGAGCGCGCGGCTCCAGCGGTCCCGTAACGCGCCGCGGTACTGAACGCACCGCGTGGGGGCGGCCGTCAGGCGTCCCGCTTGTTGATCACCAGGTGGGCGCCGGCCGTGGCGGCGGCGGTCAGCACGAGCATGATCCACAGGGGGTCCCAGCCGGACGGGCCCGACTCGACCTCGGCGCCGTAGAGCGTGAACAGCTGCATGGGGATCGAGTACTTGGCGAGCACCTCGCCGATCTTCTGGACGGCCTCGGCCTGGAGGAAGAGCGACAGCAGCGGCGGCAGCAGCACCAGTCCCAGCATGGTGGTGATCGCCCCGGCGGAGTGCCGCAGCAGGGCGCCGACGGCCAGGGCCAGCAGCCCGCCCAGCGCCACGTAGAGGCTGACGCCGACGGTCGCCTTGAACCACTGGCCGGCGGTCGGGTCGTCGAGGACCTGGTCGTCCAGCAGGGCGGCGCTGATCATGGCGACGAGGAGCGTCGCGATCAGCGTGGTCACGAAGGCCAGGGAGCCCAGGACGATCGCCTTGGCCGTGAGCACCCGGGAACGGCTGGGGCAGGCGGTCAGCGTGGTGCGGATCAGCCCGGTGCCGTACTCGGAGGAGATGGTCAGCACGCCCAGGGTGAGCACCGGGATCATGCCGAGCAGCACGCCGACGGCGCCCAGACTGAGCATGTCCTCGCCGTCGGCGAGCTCGTCGGAGGCGGAGGCGACCAGCGACAGCGTCAGTCCGAGGCCGACGACGATCACCAGCATCGTGCCGAGCGTCCACATCGTGGACCGCAGGCTCCGGATCTTCGTCCACTCGGCGGCTATCGCATCCCCGAGGTGCGCCGCGCGCACCGGGACCGGCGACACATAGCCGCCGGGGCCCGCCTGACCGGGCCAGGACGGCTGCGCGGGGCCGGGGCCCTGACCGGGCTGCTGCGGCGCACCCTGCGGGGGCACGGGGTGCTGAGGGGTCGTCGGGGTGGTCATCGGGCGTCCTCGGTGTCGCGCTTGGTCAGGTCGGCGGGTGCTGACGGGGCTGGGGG
>NZ_JBPQTX010000452.1:0-4369 GCF_051386555.1 Streptomyces sp. URMC 126 | reverse complement strand
ATAAGAGACAGCTCCCGCCCTCTCCCACCGCACCCCAAGTCCCCGGACACCGTCGCGTCGAGCCGGGGCGGTACGGCATAGTGGTGTCTGCACGCCCACCGATCAAGCAATTCGGGCGTCGCAGGCGCACCATCCCGGGTCGTCTAATGGCAGGACAAATGGTTTTGGTCCATTGAATGAGGGTTCGATTCCTTCCCCGGGAGCCCTGCTACGGGTCCTGACCGCCCAGGTCAGGACCCGTCCGCGTTCCGGCCCTTCTACGCACCGGTATCCTGCGGGTGTCACCCCCTCGTAACCCCGAAGCCGAAGGGCACACCCGTGAGCGCCAACCGCCCGGCAGCCGTCGTCGTTCTCGCAGCGGGTGAGGGCACCCGCATGAAGTCGGCGACCCCCAAGGTCCTGCACTCGATCTGCGGCCGGTCCCTCGTCGGGCACGTCGTCGCCGCCGCGCGCGAGCTGGAGCCGGAGCAGCTCGTCGTGATCGTCGGGCACGCTCGGGAGCAGGTGACCGCGCATCTGGGCGAGATCGACGCCGCCGTCCGCACCGCCGTGCAGTTCGAGCAGAACGGCACCGGCCACGCCGTGCGCATGGGCCTGGAGGAGCTGGCCCGCGAGGGTGTCCGGCCCGACGGCACGGTGATCGTCGTCTGTGGTGACACCCCGCTGCTCACCGGCGCCACCCTGCGGCGTCTGGCCGAGACCCACGCCGCCGACGGCAACGCGGTGACCGTGCTGTCGGCCGAGGTGCCGGACTCCACGGGGTACGGGCGGATCGTCCGGGACGCGGTGACGGGCGCGGTGACGGAGATCGTCGAGCACAAGGACGCCACCGAGGAGCAGCGGGCGATCCGCGAGATCAACTCCGGGGTGTTCGCGTTCGACGGCCGGCTGCTGGCGGACGCGCTGGGCAAGGTGCGGACGGACAACAGCCAGGGCGAGGAGTACCTCACCGACGTGCTCGGCATCCTGCGCGAGGCCGGGCACCGGGTGGGCGCGGCGGTCGCCGGCGACCACAGGGAGATCCTGGGCATCAACAACCGCGTCCAGCTCGCCGAGGCCCGCCGGCTGCTCAACGAGCGGCTGCTGCACGACGCGATGACGAGCGGTGTGACGGTCGTGGACCCGGCGACGACGTGGGTGGACGTCACGGTGACGTTCGAGCCCGACGCGCTGGTGCACCCCGGCACCCAGCTGCTGGGCGCGACGCACGTGGCCGGCGGCGCCGAGGTCGGCCCCAACACCCGCCTGACGGACACGCGCGTCGAGGCCGGCGCCCGGGTGGACAACACGGTCGCCGAGGGCGCGTTCATCGGCGCCGGGGCCACCGTCGGCCCGTTCGCCTATCTGCGGCCCGGCACGAACCTCGGCCCCAAGTCGAAGGCGGGCGCGTACGTGGAGATGAAGAACGCCGAGATCGGCGAGGGCACCAAGGTGCCGCACCTCTCCTACGTGGGTGACGCCACCATCGGCGAGTACACCAACATCGGCGCCGCGAGCGTCTTCGTGAACTACGACGGTGTGAACAAGCACCACACGACGATCGGCTCGCACTGCCGCACCGGCTCGGACAACATGTTTGTGGCTCCGGTCACGATCGGGGACGGCGTGTACACCGCCGCCGGCTCCGTCATCACCAAGGATGTGCCCCCGGGTTCGCTCGCTGTCGCACGCGGTCAGCAGCGGAATATCGAGGGTTGGGTGGCTCGAAAGCGCCCGGGAAGCGCCGCCGCACAGGCCGCTTCCGCCGCTCTCCAGGAGCACGACGGGGAGCAGTGACCTGACACGGGACTGCCGAACGGGGCGTACCGTGATAAGCGCACACAAAGCGACATCCAAGGAGACTGTGCTGTGACCGGGATCAAGACGACCGGCGAGAAGAAGCTGATGCTCTTCTCCGGCCGCGCCCACCCCGAGCTTGCCGAGGAGGTCGCGCACCAGCTGGGCGTCGGCCTGGTCCCGACCAAGGCCTTCGACTTCGCCAACGGTGAGATCTACGTCCGCTTCCAGGAGTCCGCGCGCGGCGCCGACTGCTTCCTGATGCAGAGCCACACGGCTCCCATCAACAAGTGGGTCATGGAACAGCTGATCATGATCGACGCTCTGAAGCGGGCCTCCGCGCGGAGCATCACCGTGATCCTGCCGTTCTACGGCTACGCCCGCCAGGACAAGAAGCACCGCGGCCGCGAGCCCATCTCGGCCCGCCTCATCGCCGACCTGATGAAGACGGCCGGTGCCGACCGCATCCTCACGGTCGACCTGCACACCGACCAGATCCAGGGCTTCTTCGACGGCCCGGTCGACCACCTCTTCGCGCTGCCGATCCTGGCGGACTACGTGGGCGCCAAGGTCGACCGCGACAAGCTGACCGTCGTCTCCCCGGACGCCGGCCGCGTGCGCGTCGCCGACCGCTGGTGCGACCGGCTCGGCGCCCCGCTGGCGATCGTCCACAAGCGCCGTGACAAGGATGTCGCCAACCAGGTCACCGTGCACGAGGTCGTCGGTGACGTGAAGGATCGTGTCTGCGTCCTGGTGGACGACATGATCGACACCGGTGGCACCATCTGCGCCGCGGCGGACGCCCTGTTCGCCCACGGTGCCGCGGACGTCATCGTCACCGCCACCCACGGTGTGCTCTCCGGCCCCGCCGCGGACCGCCTGAAGAACTCCAAGGTCAGCGAGTTCGTGTTCACCAACACCCTGCCGACCCCGGACGAGCTGGAGCTCGACAAGATCACGGTGCTGTCGATCGCCCCGACGATCGCCCGCGCCGTCCGCGAGGTCTTCGAGGACGGTTCGGTGACGAGCCTCTTCGACGAGCAGGCCTGACGGTCGCCGTAGATCGATTTCGGTGCGGCCTCCCGCGCCGGGTAGACTCCTGGAGTTGCTCGGCGAGGGAGGCCGCACCGTTTTCGTCTCGGTGTGGCGGTCCGTTATCGACGCGCTCTTCGTAGCAGGCCGTTCGTGGGCCGGGTGACCCTGTCCGCACACGACCTCCGAGGAGTGCACCATGGCCGAGATCAAGCTCGCCGCCGCCGTCCGCACCGAGTTCGGCAAGGGCTCCGCCCGCCGCATCCGCCGCGCCCACCAGGTTCCCGCCGTCGTCTACGGCCACGGTGCCGAGCCGGTCCACGTGTCCCTCCCGGGCCACGACCTGATGATGGCGCTCAAGACCCCGAACGTCCTGCTCTCCCTGGACATCGAGGGCCGCGACGAGCTCGTCATCCCCAAGCAGGTCCAGCGTGACCCGCTGAAGGGCTTCCTGGAGCACGTCGACCTGCTCGTCGTCAAGCGCGGCGAGAAGGTCACCGTCGAGGTTCCGGTCCAGACCGAGGGCGACCTGGCCCCGGGCGGCAACCTGCTTGAGCACACCCTGACCGCCCTGCCGGTCCAGGCCGAGGCCACCCACATCCCCGAGGCCGTCGTCGTCTCCATCGCGGGCCTGGACGCCGGTGCCTCCGTCCTCGCCAAGGACGTCGTCCTGCCGGCCGGTGTCGAGCTGGCCGTGGACGCCGACGCGGTCGTCCTGCACGTCGTCGCCGGCCAGTCCGCCCCCGCGGACGAGGCCGCCGAGGGCGCCGAGGCCTGAGCCTCGCGCTGAGCCTCGTTTTCCCTCCGGCCGCCGCCCCGCTCCTGACCCGGAGCGGGGCGGCGGTCGGCGTATGAAGGAGTTATGCGGATGACGACGACGGACGGCATGAGCACGAGCCCCTGGCTGATCGTGGGCCTGGGCAACCCTGGCGCCGAGTACGCGGGCAACCGGCACAACGTGGGCTTCATGGTCGCCGACCTGCTCGCGGAGCGGATGGGCGCGAAGTTCAAGGCGCACAAGGCCCGCGCCCAGGTCGTGGAAGGACGGCTGGGGGCCCCGGGCCCGTCGAGCCGGCGTGTGGTGGTCGCCAAGCCGATGTCCTTCATGAACCTGTCCGGCGGGCCGACGGCCGCGCTGCGCGACTTCTACAAGGTGCCGGTCGAGCGGATCGTGGCCGTCCACGACGAGCTGGACATCGACTTCGGGCAGCTGCGGCTGAAGTTGGGTGGGGGCGACAACGGGCACAACGGTCTGAAGTCGATCACGAAGGCTCTTGGATCCGACTACTGCCGGGTGCGGTTCGGGATCGGGCGGCCGCCTGGGCGGATGCAGGTCGCCGACTTCGTGCTGAAGGATTTCTCTTCCGCCGAGCGGAAGGATCTCGCTTTCGAGGTCGATCGGGCTGCGGATGCGGTGGAGTCGTTGATCGTGGATGGGCTGGAGCGGGCGCAGGGGACGTACAACTCGTAGGGGATTCGCCCCAGTCCCGCCCCTTCCCGTTTCTTGCAGGGGCTGCGCCCCCGCACCCCCGAGCGCGCCTGCGGCGCGCGTCCTCAAACG
>NZ_JBPQTX010000451.1:0-4373 GCF_051386555.1 Streptomyces sp. URMC 126 | reverse complement strand
AATCGGGGGCGGTTGGTGAGGGCGAGGGCACGCCCGGGGAGGGCACGGGGACGGGCGTTGAGGGGGCCGGTTCTGCCGGCGCGGGCGTGCCACCGTCCGGCGCCCCGGCCGACGTCGCGCTCAAAATCCTCTCGACCGAGGGGCTGGCCCCCCGCCAGGCGCGCGGCGTCGCCGAGGCCGCCCGCCGCGAGGTCGAACTCGGCTCACGCGCCCGGCATCCCCGGCTGATCCGCCTGCTCGACTCCTTCGTCCTCGGCCGGCCCGGCGATTCGTACCTGGACGGCGCGATCGTCCTGGTGATGGAACGCGCGGCGGGCAGTCTGCGCGACCGTCTCGCGGCCGGTGTCACGCCCGGCGAGGGCGCCCGGCTCGTCACCGAGATCTGCGAAGGTCTGGCCCACCTGCACCGCAGCGGCTGGGTGCACGGCGACCTCAAACCGGACAACGTCCTGCTGATGGCGGACGGTTCGGTCCGGCTCTCCGACTTCGGGCTCGCCACGGAGCTGACCGCCACACAGGGCACTCACGGCTACGCGCCCCCCATGGGCACCTTCGACTACCTGCCGCCCGAGCGCTGGAAGGCCCCGCTCGGCGAGCACGGCGTACGGGTCCGGCCCAGCGCCGACGTCTGGGCCCTGGGGATCCTCATCCACCAGGTGTTCGCGTCCGGGGCGACGCCGTTCCCCGGCGCCACGCCGGTGTCGCGGGCCGCGGCCGCGCAGGAGTACGCCGAGGGCCGGGCCCCGTTGCGCGTCGACCCCGCCGTACCGCCGTTCTGGCGGGACGTGATCACCGATTGTCTCGCCCCGACCCACGCCGCGCGCGCGGCCCACACCGCCGACGCACTACTGGACCGCATCGCCGGGCGACCGGCCGAGGAGCGCGCGGAGGAACCGGCGGAGGAATCTGCCGAGGGGCCCGCCGAGGGGGCCGGACCGCGGTCCGGCCCGGCACCGTCCCCGCACCGGCCGCACCCGGAACGCCGCAAGCGCGCCCGTGCCGCGGCGGCCCTGGCCGCCTCGGTGGCCGCGGTGGTGGCGGCGAGCTGGGCGTACGCGGGCGGCGGGCTCCGGGGCGGGTCCGGGCCGCCCCACGAGACGGCGGGATCGACCGCGGCGGCCTCGGCCGGCACCGCCGCCGAGGCCGCGTCCGGACAGGCGGGCGGCCGGATCCGGGTGTTCAACGCGGAGAAGCGCTGCCGCGACCGCGCCGAACGCACCCCGGACTGCAGCCTCGGACTGGCGATCGACCCCCTGCGGCCCTACACCATCGACAACGTCGTCCCGGCCCGCGTGTGGCACGGGGACGTCCTGGCGACCGAGTGCCAACTGACCCGGGGCGTGCCCATCGTGGACGAGACCGGCACGTGGTCCGCCCTGTGGTTCCGCGTCCGTCTGCCCGACGGCTCCCGCCCGGGCGGCGCCTGGCTGCCCGCCGTCCGCACCAAGGACCGACCGTCCGTTCCGGCATGCCCGCGCCCGACACCGACACGCTGAGCCGGACGCCGGACGCCGACGGGCCGAACCGGACATCCCTGACGGGCCGGTGAGCTCGCTCGTCGGCCCGCGCAACCGGGAGAACTTCCACCTCCACCAGCAGGTCCGGTGGATCGACGTGAACTTCCGCACCTTCGCCGAGTACGACGGCCGCGCCCGGCCTGCGGCGCGATGGCGGCCTCGTCGTCCACCGGGCGAACGTCACCTTGGGGATCCGCGAGGGCGGACCGGAGCCGGACCGGGTCGCCGACCTCGTGCGCGGGGGACGGAAACTGCGGGCGATCAAGGCCTACCGCGAACTTACCGGGAGGACCTGGCGGAGGCCGTGGCCGCGGTCGAGCGGTTGTCGGCGTAGCGTAGGCGGAAGGGTCCTGGGACGGGCTCGTACGAGGGAGGCGCGCGTCCTCCTTCCCGTGTGGTCAGCCCTCGCCGGGCGGAGTGCCGCAGCTCGGGCCGCCCGGGCCGTCGAACTGCACCGAGCTGAAGAAGTCCTGGTAAGAGGGGAAGAAGTTGCCCTTGCCGGTCGGGCCCGCGGAGGTCACGGCCGTGCAGCCGCCGTACTGCGGATCCGACCAGAGGTAGACGGTCGAGGAGGTCCGGTTCCAGTCCGACTTGGCCCGGTCGTTCATGCCGAGGGCCCCGAGGTCGGGTGTGCTCCCGCGGAGCTTGATCATGTCGCCGGTGCCGTCGAGGCCGGAGAACATGCAGTAGTAGCCGGCCGGGCACCGGTCGTACCCGTCGGCGGCATGGGCCGGGGCGGCCGGCAGCGCGGCGACGGCCGTCACCGCCAGCGGAACGAGCAGAGTGCGCAACGCGTTCTTCACGTCTGGGGCTCCTCGGTGTGAGCGGCGGGGAGGGCGAGGTGTTCCTCTTCTCCCTACCCCGCCCTGGCACACCGGGCACACCAGTGGGAGTGACGGCGCCCACGGGGGCGTGTGCGAGTAAGTACGCGCCGGTGGTCTCCCCGGCCCGGCCGACCCTGGACTTGGTAAGCGTCCAACTATATGGTCATGGCCGACAAGCCCGTGGCGCAGGTCAGTTGACGGGGTTGCCGGCGACAGGGGGGAACGTCACCGACGGAGTGGCGACGCGACGCCGGGGAGGCGGAAGGCGCGTGGTGATCCGGGAGCCGGAATACCGGCCGCCGCGCGGTACGTCCGCCGAGCGCACGCCCTCTCCGCGCGCGTCCGACCGGGAGGCTGCCGCCCGGCCGGGCCGGGCGTCGGCTCCGACAGCGGCCTTTCCGTACTCGTCGGCGTCAAGCGGTTCGTCCCCGGCGCCTTCGAGGCGGACGTTGTGACGGCGCGCAGTGGCGACGGCAGTCCCGTGGCGCGCCGCCGTTCACCGATGAACGCGAGGACTCCTCACCGCCGTTCAACCCCGACGAGGCGAGAACGGGGCGGCACGCCCAGCCCGCACGTGCCGGGCGGTGCTCGACGGTGCCAGGGCCTCGTCGGTCGCCGGCTCGGCGCCGAGGACCACGGCTTCGCGGGCGCGGGGCCCCGGGCGCCGGAACCAACGGAGACCGCGTCTCCCACACTGCCCTGTGCACGCCGGGCCCCGGCCCTGACCCGCTGGAGGGTGTGTGCACAGGGCGTCGGCGAGGGCCGGACCCCGGGCCGGACGGTCACTACGTCCCGCACGCCCTCACGTGCGCCGACGCCTCCGCCCGGGGCGTCGTCGGCCGCTTCTACGCCCGCTCGGCGACCGGGAGCCGTTCCGGACCCCGGCGACGTTCCACTACAGGAGGTGCCCTGGTGACTGAGACGAACGCGACGAGTGCGACGAACGCCCGGGAGAGCAAGGCCGTCGGCTTTGTCGGGCTGGGCAACATGGGTGGCCCGATGGCCGCCAACCTGGTGAAGGCCGGTCACCGGGTGAGCGGGTTCGACTTGGTGCCGGAGGCTCTCCGGGCCGCCGAGGGGAAGGGGGTCCGGCCGGCCGCGTCGGCCGCCGAGGCCGTGGCCGGGGCGGACGTCGTCTTCACGATGCTGCCGACGGGACGGGACGTCCTCGGTCTGTACGCGGACGAGGGGGTGCTGGCCGCCGCGCCGCCCGGCACTCTGTTCGTGGACTGTTCGACGATCGACGTGGCCGACGCCCGGGCGGCCCACGAGGTGGTGCGTGAGGCGGGGCACCGGCCCTTGGACGCGCCGGTCTCGGGTGGGGTGTTCGGTGCCGAGGCGGCCACGCTGACCTTCATGGCCGGCGGTGAGGCGGCGGAGTTCGCGGCGGCCGAGCCGGTGCTGGCCGCCATGGGGCGCAGGGCCGTGCACTGCGGGCCCGCCGGGGCCGGGCAGGCCGCCAAGATCTGCAACAACATGATCCTCGGCATCTCGATGATCGCCGTCAGCGAGGCCTTCGTCCTCGGCGAGAGCCTCGGACTCTCCCGGGAGGCCCTGTTCGACGTGGCCTCCACCTCCTCCGGCCAGTGCTGGGCCCTGACCGTCAACTGCCCGGTGCCCGGCCCCGTCCCGGCCAGCCCCGCCAATAACGACTACCGGCCCGGCTTCGCCGCCCCGCTGATGGCCAAGGACCTCGGCCTCGCCGCCGGCGCCATCCGGGCCGGCGGCGTGGACGCCGCCCTCGGGCTGCGCGCGGCCGAACTGTACGCCGCGTTCGCCGAAGGGCGGGGCGCCGAGGAGGACTTCTCCGGCATCATCCGCGCGATACAGGAGCGCTCGGGGAAGGGCGGGGGAAGCGTGTGACGTATGGTGCCGCCGCCCTCGGCGGGTGAGTCGTTATTTCGTCGGCTTTCGGGCGCCAAGCCCGGAAGGCGCGCGGGCGTCACGGCGGCCCTCCGCCTCCCGTCGGCCGAGGATGCCGCCGATGTGGGCCAGGCACGAGTTGTCCGCCGCGCAGAGGGCCCGGGCGCCC
>NZ_JBPQTX010000450.1:0-4378 GCF_051386555.1 Streptomyces sp. URMC 126 | reverse complement strand
GGGCGGGGCCGGACCTACACCGGAGCCCGTCCGGCACGGGGGGTGGAGCGGCGGACACGGCGGCGTGGGCACAGCGGTACGAGGCCGCGGCGGTAGAAGGCGGGGGCGGTAAAAGGCGGGGGCCGGGCCGGTACCGGCACCCGTACGGCGCGGGGGCTGAAGCGGCGGACACGGCGGCGTGGGGGTGGCGCGGGAACAGCGGCACGGGGCCGGAGCGGCAGGCGTGACGACACGGGGTGACGACGTACCGGCATGCCGGATGCCGGGCCCCCTCGGGCGTGGACCCGCTTGGACGCAGGCCCATTCGGACATCGAGCCCACTCGGGCTCGGAGCCCACTCGGGCTCGGAGGCCACTCGGGCTCGGAGGCCACTCGGGTGTGGAGGCCACTCGGGTGTGGAGGCCGCCGCCTCACTTCCCGTACCGCGGACGCATCAGCGTCGACGGCGCCTCGTCGGCCCCCTGCGGCCGCGCGACGGGCCGGGCGCCCGCCCGGGACGCCTCGGGCAGGCCCGCGGGCGGCGGCTCCGCGGGCGCTTCGGCGGGCCCCGCCCCGCCCGGCGCCCGTTCCTCCGCCCGCGCCCGGACGGCCTCCCGCGCCCGGGCGGCGAGCAGGAACCCCCACTCCTCCCCCGCCGCCCCGGCCCGGTACGCCTCGGTGGCGAGGCCGACGGACCGCAGGGTCGCGTCCACCGTCCAGAAGTCGTGCGCGTTCCCGGACACGCGCCCCGCGTGCACCACCAAGCGCCCGTCGGCCGCCAGGCGCCGTGCGGCCAGCCCGTAGAACTCCTGCGAGTACAGCTTGGTGCCTTCGGGTCCGTCCGGCCCCGGCAGGTCGCAGACCTCCACGTCGTAGGGCTCCTCGCCGGCCGCCGTGCGCCGCAGCCAGGCGAAGGGGTCGGTGTGCGCGACGGTGACCCGGGGATCCGCGTAGGCGTCCCCGTTGAGGCGGCGCAGGCCGGGGTCGGTGCGGGCGAGCCGCACCACCGCCGCGTCCGGTTCGACGACCGTCACCTCCGCCACCCCGGGCCGGCGCAGCACCTCGTGCAGGGCGATGCCGTCGCCTCCGCCGAGCACCAGGACGCGCCGGCGCGGCCCGGCGGTCGCGGGCCGTACCAGGGCCTCGTGGTAGCGGGAGGGCTCGCCGGTGACGCGCGGCCGTCCGTTGAGGAAGAGCGTGAGCGGACGGCCGCCGCTGCCGCCTCCGGCCAGGACGAGCTCCTGGAGCTCGGTGCGGACGGCGACCCGTACGTCCCCGCCGTAGACCGCGTGCCGCGCGGCCCGCTCGAACGGTCCGGTGAGCGCCGAGCAGAGCGCCAGCAGGGCCAGGACCAGCGCGTTGGCGACCGTCACGGCCCGGCGGGCCCGGGCACTCAGGTCACCTCTGAACACCCAGAGCACCAGCGCCCCGCCCGCCACGGCGTTGATCGCGCCGGTCACCAGCGCGCCGGTCAGCTGGCCGAGCATCGGCAGCAGCAGGAACGGGAAGGCGAGCCCTCCCACCAGGGCGCCCACGTAGTCGGCGGCGAAGAGGTCGGCGACCGCGCCGCCCGCGTCCTGCCGCCGGACGCGCTGGATGAGGGTCATCAGCAGCGGCACCTCCGCCCCGATGAGCACCCCGATGACCAGGGAGAAGCCCACCAGGGCGGGCCACGCCCGGCCGTACCAGGCGAAGCAGGCGTACAGCGCCATCGCCGACATGCCGCCGACCAGCGCCAGCACTGCCTCCACGGCGGCGAACCCGAGCGCGGCGCGCCGCCGCAGCCGTTTGGCCAGCAGCGAGCCCACGCCCATGGCGAAGACCATCACCGACAGCACGACGGACGCCTGGGTGACGGAATCGCCGATGAGGTACGAGGCCAGGGCGACCAGTTCCAGCTCGTACACCAGGCCGCAGGCGGCGCAGACGAAGACCGTGATCAGCACGAGCAGACGGCCGAGCCCGGCCGGTACGGGCAAGCGTGCGGGTACCGGTCGGTAGATCATGCCGGAACGCTACGTCACGATCCGGCCACGTCACGTCACCCACACGAGTTCAATGCGGGTGACGCGGAAGTCAGTTGAGGGACGGGCCGTTCGCCAGGGGGCTCGCGCCAGGGCGGGCGGCGGCGCCCCGCGCGCCCGCCGGAGCGCAGTCGGCGCGCACGCCCACCCTGGTGCGGGTGACGACGAGCCGCCCCTCCTGGGGGTACGCGTGCCAGGTGCGCCAGCTGACCTGGCCGTCCCGGCGCTGGGCCAGCAGGGCGGTGAAGGCGTGCGGGTCGCCCGGAAACGTTCCGGCGAGCCCCTGGGGGTGCTCCGCGACCAGCGCCAGCAGCTCCTGCGCCCGCCCGGCGAACGAGCACCGGGACAAGGTCTCGACGCGCGCCGCGAATTCGTACTCCCAGCTGCCGACGCGCTTGGCGACCCCCAGGGGCAACGGGGTGCTGCTGCCGGGTATGCAGGCGACCGTCTCCGAGCAGCTGCCGCTGTCCTCCTCCAGCAGGACCTGGTGGGAGGCGCCGAGCAGCCGCAACTGCACCGACGCCGCGTCGAGTTGGAGATCCAGTACGGCCAGCGCCGGCAGCGGCTCCCGGCCCAGGCACCAGGCGAGGTCGGCCGCGCGGGTGTCGGTGTAGCTGGTCTTGAGGGTGGTGAGCATGGGTGGGCTCCGCGAGCGAACAGTGGGGGATGGCCGGCCCACCCGAGGAGGACCAGGTCTTCGAGGCGCCGGCTCATGCCCACTTTGGAGGCTCCCGGATCCGGCGGAGACGTTTCCGAGGAATCCCGGGAGTTTTCTCTGAACGTGGCTCTGATCGAGAGGAAATCATGAAGCCAAGGGCGCCCACAGCATTTTTACCCATCATCGTCGATTTTCCATCCACGCGTGGGCCGGACAGCTCACATGTTCAACGAAACAACGCCCGGCGGCAGTTGTCACCGCCGGGCGCATATGCGGTCAAGCATGGGCCACTTGCAAATCCCCAGATCAAACGCCCTTTGCCAGGGGTTTCCCGACGTGTTCGGCAAAGGGCCGGCAGCGGTTTCCGCACCGAGGGCCGGGGCGGAAAGGGGGCGCCCGGGCGCCCGTCGGGCGCGCGTCAGTGCTCGTCAGAGCGCTGAGACGGCCTGCCGAGCCGGGCGCTCCCGGGTCAGCGCGCGCCCGCCGCCGCCCGTTCCAGGCGTTCCACGGCGTCGCGAACCGCTTCCTCGCGCTTGCAGAACGAGAATCGCACCAGATGGGAAGGGGCGCCCGGGCGCACAAAGAAGGCGGATGTCGGAATGGCCACCACCCCGGCGCGCAAAGGGAGTTCACGGCAGAATCGCACGCCGTCTTCATGCCCCCATGCGCGGATGTCCGCCTGAACGAAATACCCGGCGTCCGCCCGGTAGGGGCGCAACCCGGCGCGCATCAGTCCCTCGCTCAGCAGATCGCGGTGGCGCCCCAGCGTCCGCCGCAGCTCCGCCGCCCACTCCTCCACGCCCCCTAGCGCCCGCGCCAGCGCGTCCTGGAAGGGCGCGCCCGAGGTGTAGGTGAGGAACTGCTTCACCCCCGCCACCGCCGCCACCAGCGGCGCGGGCCCGCAGACCCAGCCGACCTTCCAGCCGGTCACGCCGAACGTCTTGCCGGCCGACGAGACGATCAGGGTCCGCTCCCGCATATCCGGCAGCGTGGCGATCGGCCGGTGCACGGGCCCGCCGGCCCCGGGCCCCCCGGCGGGAACGTGCCCGGGTTCGCCGGCCGTCGTCCCGTCGAACACCAGGTGCTCGTACACCTCGTCCGTCACCACCGTGAGCCCGTGCTCCCGGCACACCCCGGCGATGACCGTCAGCTCCTCCGGCGTGAACACCTTGCCCGTCGGGTTGTGCGGCGTGTTCAGGACCAGGACCCGGGTCCGCGGCGTGACGGCGGCCCGCAGCGCGTCCGCGTCCAGGACGAAGGCGTCCCCTTCCGTGACCAGCGGCACGGGCACGAGCTTCGCACCCGCGAAGCGGGCCACGGCCGCGTAGGCGTCGTAGCAGGGGTCGAAGGCCAGCACCTCGTCCCCCGGATCGCACAGGCCCAGCAGCGCCCCGGCGAGCGCCTCGGTGGCGCCCGTCGTCACCAGCACCTCGCCCTGGGGGTCGTACTCCAGCCCGTACCGCCGCCGCTGGTGGGCGGCCACCGCCTCGCGCAGCGCGGGGGTGCCGTGGGCCGGCGGGTACTGGTTGGCGCCGGCCAGCACCGCCGCCGCGACGTCCTCCAGCAGCGCGCGCGGGCTGCCCAGCTCCGGCACGCCCTGTCCCAGGTTCACCGCTCCCGTGCTCCGCGCCAGCTCGGTCATCTCGGTGAACACCGACGTGCCCAGCCCCGCGAGCCGCGCCGCGGGCCCCCGGGCGTCCCCGTGATAACTGGCGGC
>NZ_JBPQTX010000449.1:0-4405 GCF_051386555.1 Streptomyces sp. URMC 126 | reverse complement strand
CCCCCCCCCCCCCCCCCCCCCCCCCCCCCCCCCGCCCGCTGGGCCCGGCGACGGCGCCCGGCCCAGCAGAGGGCAGGACGGGTCAGGCGAGGGCGACCAGGTCGCGGTAGTCCTCGCTCCACAGGTCCTCGTCCGCGTCCGGCAGGAGCAGGACGCGGTCGGGGCGCAGAGCGTCGATGGCGCCCTCGTCGTGGGTGACCATCACGATCGCGCCGGGATAGGAGTCGACGGCCGTCAGGACCTCGGTGCGGGAGACGGGGTCGAGGTTGTTGGTCGGCTCGTCCAGCAGCAGCACGTTCGCACCGGAGTGGACCAGGCCGGCCAGTGCCAGACGGGTCTTCTCCCCGCCGGACAGCACCCCGGCGCTCTTTTCCGCGTCGTCCCCGCCGAACAGGAATGATCCCAGGACCCGTCGTGCCTCGCCGTCCGTCAGGTGCGGGGCGGCATCCAGCAGGTTCTCCCGGACGGTGCGGCCGGGATCGAGGGTGTCGTGCTCCTGGGCGAAGTAGCCCAGCCGCAGCCCGTGCCCGTGCACCACCCGCCCGGCATCGGGCTGCTCCTCACCGGCAAGCAGACGCAGCAGGGTGGTCTTGCCCGCGCCGTTGAGGCCCAGGACGACCAGACGGCTGCCCCGGTCCACCGCCAGGTCCACACCGTCGAGCACGCGGTGGCCGCCGTAGGACTTCGACAGGCTGACCGCGCCCAGCGGCATCCGGCCGCACGGCAGCGGCTCGGGCAGCCGGATCCTGGCCGCCTTCTCCGTACGGCGGGCCGGCTCCAGGTCCGCCAGCATGCGCTCCGCGCGCCGGGCCATGCTGCGGGCCATGACCGCGGTGGCCGAGCGAGCCTTGATCTTCTCCGCCTGCGCGTGCAGGGCGGCGGCCTTGCGCTCGGCGTTCGCCCGCTCCCGCTCCCGCCGCCGCTGGTCCGCCTCCCGCTGGGCCACGTAGGCCGACCAGCCGGTGTTGTGGATGTCGATCGTCGCCCGGGTGGCATCCAGGTGGAAGACCCGGTTCACGACATCGGCGAGCAGAGCGGTGTCATGGCTGATCACCACCAGACCGCCCCTGTACTCCCGCAAAAAGGTGCGCAGCCAGGCGACGGAATCGGCGTCCAGGTGGTTGGTCGGCTCGTCCAGCAGCAGCACTCCGTCGTGCCCGGCGAACAGGATCCGCGCCAGTTCCACCCGGCGCTTCTGCCCGCCCGAGAGCGTGCCGACCGGCTGGGTCAGTACCCGCTCGGGCAGGCCCAGTCCGGCCGCCATGCGGGCGGCCTCGGCCTCGGCCGCGTACCCGCCGCCGGCCTGGAAAGCCGCCTCGGCCTTGGCGTAGGCACGCATCGCCCGCTCCAGCGCGCCCGAGTCGGCGGCGTCGGCCATCGCGGCCTCGGCTGCCCTCAGACGCCGCAGCGCCGTATCCAGGGCGCGAGCGGACAGGATCCGGTCGGTGACCGTGACCGCGGGGTCGGCGGCGCGGGAGTCCTGCGCGAGGAACCCCACCGGGCAGGTAGGGGTGATCGTCCCGGCAGCGGGTTTCGACCGCCCGGCCAGGGCCGACATCAAAGTGGTCTTCCCCGCCCCGTTACGGCCGACCAGGCCGATACGGTCACCGGCGGAGACAGTGAAGGAAAGGTCCGAGAGCAGCAGGCGGGCACCTGCACGCAACTCGACATCGCGAACAGTAATCACGGGATGACGCTCCGAGAAAGCAAAAGGACACACTTCTGGCGTAGAAGCGGGTCCTCAGCTAGGAAACTCGGGGCGTAGACATGCCTCTACCGGAACCGACGCTCCGGCATGCCACATCGCCCGGGGAAGCAAGCACCCGGACCGCCCCCGCAGGCAGCCGACGAGACGGCGTACGCCTGACGGGTCACCACCACGCGAACACCGCCCGCGACCGGCATGAGTACCCCAGGAACCGGCCACACCAGCCTCTTGACCCGCGACTTCAAGTTGGCGAAGGCTCACTGGTATTCATGCCAACATCGATAGCCGAGGCGTCGGACCACAAGGTGCGCAGCGCCGTCGTCGCCGATCACGTGGTCAGCTCGGGCGACCCCGGCCTGCCCGTCGGCACCGTCCAGCAGGCGTCCCGCATCCCGCAGGTGGCCAGCGCGACGGGAGCCCTGCGTCGGGATCCTCTACCGGTCCGAAACGCCTCGGCATCGGCCACCGCCCTGGGAGTCCCGACAACCTAGCCGACCTGGCTGATGTGCTGGATCTCGGCATCCCACCGGATCCTTCAAGAATTTCGGGACGGCACCGGAGCGCGTCGCCCTGGACACCGCCCTCGCCGACAAGCTGCACGTTACCGCCGGCGACTGCTGACAGTGCGGCTCGGCGACGGCGCGCAGACGGAACCCACCGTGGTCGCCACCTCCGACGCGGCCTGGGCGTGGGCCAGGCCCTGCTCCTGCGCGCCGACGCCTACGACAACCGGATCCTCGTGCACGACACGCCCGGAGCCGACCACGACACCGTCGTGCGCAACCTCGCCACACTCGCCCCGCACAACGGCATCCTCAAGGTCACCGACGCGAAGGACTACGCCGTCCAGCCCGGCCAGGGCCAGCAACTCAGCGTCTGCCCTACTCGGGTAGCGGAACGAGCGCACTTCAGCGAATCGGGAAAGTTTAACGGCAGCCATGAGTACGACCCGTTCACTCGCGCGAGCGGAGGCAGTGGCGGGTCGCGGGCCGGCAAACGTTGTGCCGGGCGGGTGACTAGCCAACCACCGAACAACGTGGCCAGCCATCGTGCACCGTCTCAACTGGGACGGCCGGTTCGTCGAGAAAATCGAACACATGGTCCACTTTCGGAGTGCCACGAACGCTGTTCCCCGATGATCTTGTGCAACTCGATGCCGACTGGGTCCGCACCTACGAGGCCCTCGCCCTGAGACCCGCCATGGCCGGCACCACCCGGTTGAGGCGGCGCCTGATTACCCTTTCCTGCCGCCTGGCCGGTCACTCGTTCTGGGAAGCCGACCGGCCGTCGCCGGCTCGGGTTGAGCTGCGGCGCCGGACGCGCGCCGCCGGCCTGCCGGATACTCGGTGGCGAACGTCTCTCAGGCACAGGCCCGTGTGCTGCGCGCCGTGCGCGAGCACATCGCCGAGCGGGGTGAGGCGCCAACGGTCCGGAAGCTGTGTCGGCGGGTGGGCCTGTCGAGTACGTCGTCCGTGGTCTATCACCTGGTGCGGCTGGAGGAGATGGGGTTGATCAGCCGGCGGCGAGCCCGTCATCGCTCGATCCGTCTCGACGGTTGATCCGGCGATCACCAGCCGACCGCCTTCCGGGGCACCGACCACGGCGCGTTCTTCGGCAGGACATGCGACAGCCCCCGGGATCTGCTCAGATCCCGGGGGCTGTGTCAGGGGTTGGTCTGCTTCGGTTGCCGAGGAGTCGGAAGTGGGCCAGCTCCGCAACGCGCCGACTGACGAAACCGGTGGCCGAGTGGCGGGTGCTCAAACCCCCGCCACCCCGACCGAACCGCCCCTCCGTATCCGGCTCCACCCTGGACCGTCCGCCTCGTTCCCTCACCCCTGTGACCGTCGCGGCTGACTGCGGTGTTGCTGGTGGTGGCTGGCTACCAGGTGATGATGATGTATCCCTTGCCGGCGGGCCGGCCGTTGTCGCCGTTGTTTCCCTTTGCGCCGCTGCGGGCGTGTGTACTGCTGGTCATCGCGCCGTGACCTCCTGCGCCTCCGTTGCCGCCTCGACCGCCTTGACCGCCCACGGACCGGCCTTCGGGCAGCTTCAGGCCGTACGGTCCCTCCTTCTTGACCGGCGCACCGCCCTCGCCGCCGAAGGCAAGGTCGCCGCCTGCGCTGTCCTCCGAGGCAGATTTGCCGCGTACGCCGTCCCGGCCTGTCTTCCCGGGCTGGCCGGCCGTGCCCAGGACGCTGTCGATCTTCTTGCCGTCCGTGCACCGGCCGGGGAAGGGTTCGTTGCCGCCCTCGCCGCCGCTGCCTGAAGGGCCGCCGTTCCCGTGGCTGCCGCTGATGCCGCCGCCTTCGCCCGCCGTACCTTCGAGTCCGGCGCTGCCGACGTGGCTGCGGGAGACCTCTGCCATGAGCGTCTGGGTGCTCTTCCAGAACTGGGTATCACGCTTGTCCCTGTTGACGGCACCAGGTTTTCCGGATTCGCCGCTCTTGCCGTCCTTGCCGAAGTTACCGGTGCCGTGTGCACCACCCTTGCCGCCCGGTCCGCCCTTTCCGCCGGTACCGCCGGAGCCGATGATGGCCCGGTAGGTATGGGCGTGGTCGACCTTGAGCTCACAAACGAGGTAAGAGCCACCACTACCACCGCCCCCACCACCGCCGGCACCACCGCCCCCACCGGTGTCACCCATCGAGTCTTTTTCACCCCTGGCGGCGAAGCCGTAGGCCTCTCCTCCGCCACCCC
>NZ_JBPQTX010000448.1:0-4431 GCF_051386555.1 Streptomyces sp. URMC 126 | reverse complement strand
CAAAGCGGCCAGCACGGGCGATGCCACCGTCTGCCACAGCCAGTGCAGCACATCCCCAACAACGCCTTCCCGCCCGTCGCTGTCGCTCATCATGGCGGCCAGATACCGCTGCGCCTGCTGCTCGGCGTCGGCAGCGGTCAGATGCGGCAGGGGGACGAGGGTGGGGTGCTCGCCGCTCCGGGTGACGATCATGGCGTCGCAGCGCCACGGACTCACGTTGAGGTAGACGACAGGTCCCAAGGACGCCGCCGGCCGGATGTCACTCTGGTAGTCCGGCAGGTGGAAGCTGATGTACGGCAGTCCACGCCGCGCCGTACGGCTCAGCGCCTCCCATTCCCGCACGGCGTCGGACAGTTCGGCCAGGCCCGGCATCTCGGTCCGCCACGGGAATCCCCATCGGTCGAAGTCCAACCGCGGATCGCCCATGTCCGGTGACGTGTTCACCCCGGGAGCGAGGCGGGTGAGTGCGGCGTGGGCGCGGTCCATCCGTTCCACGAGATCCGACGGCAGCGACGGCGCCTGGCGCTCGGCTGCCGCGTCCGAACGGTTTCTTCCTGCCTTGGTGTGCGTCTTTGCGTGGGCGGCCGTGTTGGTCTCCTCGTGCGGCCGGGGCCCCTGTGCGACGAGTTGCCTCAGCAGTTCCTCGCGAGGCGTGCGGTTCGCGAGATCCTGCTGCCACACCACGGCACGGCCCTGCTCCAGCACGCGCACCGCGAGGGCGACATCGCCCGCCGCCACGGCACTCGACGCCGCTTCGGCGGCCAGCCCTCGGTAGTCCGCGAGGAATTCGAGTACCTGATCGCGGCCGCCCCAGACGACCAAGGGGAGGAGCTTCACGGCATAGGTCAGATCCGGGCATCCCTGTGCCAGGCCCTGCTCGGCCACCGTCATGTGGCCGCTCTCGCGCGCGGCGGCCAGCCGCTCGATCGCGGTGATCCCTGGTGTACGGCTCTTCTCCCGGCGCAGCGATTCCAGGGAAGGGAGCCGGGCACGTCGGTCGTCGGTCAGTTGGTCGGCCAGCGACAGTCGCAGCTCCAGGGCGTCGGACAGATTGCACAGTGCCCGGGCGCGGGCCATCGTCTGCGGGGCAGCGGCGTCGAAGGCGGCGACCAGGTGGTCGAGAGCCTCGTCGAGATCGCCGACGTCCCCGGTGAGCCGATGGCGGTCGAGCAGGGCGATACCGAGACCGTTGGCGTACTTGCCCCGGTGCGGGTCGTCACCGGCCGCCGCGACGACAGCGTGCCGGAAGTGGGTGATCGCCATGTCGAGCCGGCCCCGGTCCCGGTCGGCCAGCGCAGCGACCTGCGCCGCGAGGCCCAGTTTGAAGGCCTCCGCGACCTGCGAAAGCCTGGCGACGATCTTGTAGGTTTCCACTTTGCCTAATTGCTGGGACCGTTCGTTTCCCCACCCGGGACCACGCCAGGAACTGCTGTACGCCATGGCAGCAACACCGCCTCTCTCGAGGATGCTCTCGACCGGGCGGACCGTGCCGCCGACGTCCGCCGGTCCGGTCAGTGCCTCCTGTCGCGTCCGAAGGATCCGAAGGAGACGAGTGCCCCCAAGGCCGCGCCCACTGCGGCCCCGGTCCAGGTTGTCCCCGCCCCGGTGCCCCCGTCCCCGAACGCCGCCACACCGATCCATGCCAGGGCCGCGCCGACCGCTCCCGCCCCCAGCCGAATGAGGACCAGTGACCAGCGCCGCTCCGGCGCCACGACCCGCAGCACGACGAGCGACGCGAGCAGGGCCAGTGCGCCGAGTGCCGTGACGACGGCCGGCTTCACGGGGCCGGGCAGCGGCACCGTGTACTGCAGTGCCTGGACGGCGCCGAGACTCATCACGATAGCTCCGATCGCGCCGGTCAGGCCGAGGTTGACCGTCTCCTGGCGACGCTGTCGGCTCCGCTGCACCAGCTGGTCGGCAAGCGCGCCGACTTGTTCGCAGCGGCGCACCGCGGCCTCCAGGTAGGTGGCTTCGTCGTCGAGGCGCTGGACCAGCCAGTCCGCCAGCGCCCGATCGTCGGCGAACGGGCCGCCCAGTGACTCGTCACCGGCGAAGAGGGCGAGGTTGGCAGCGGCGATGTCGACGGTCCGGGCCATTTCGCGGCTGAGTGTCGAACGGTCGACGAGGCCACGCTCACGAGCCTGTAGTGCCACCAGGGCATGGTTGGCTCTGATGATCTCCGGTTGCCGGCTCGGGCCTGCCGGTGCGGCGGTCCGTTCCAGCAAGGTCTTGATCGCGGCGTCCGTGGCGGCGCGGAGCGTGGCGATGTCCTCGGCGGTTCGCCACACGCGCAGTTCGTAGCGGAGTTTGGCGGCGTGCAGCAGATATTTCGCCAGCGGCGGCAGATTCAGGTTGCGGTCGGTCCATGCCCAGGCCGTCAGCTCGGGGTCCCGCTCGTGCCCGGCCACGGTGACCAAGCGACGTTCGATCCGTGTATCGGCGGTGGGCGAGAGCTCCCAGACGGCGAATCCCTGGGGGGTCACCACTCCGTCCGGTAGCCGATCCGGTGCGTCAGGCGCGCGTGAGCGTACCGTCGCTACCAGGGCGCCGGTCGGGTCGGCAGCGGGCTCGGCATAAGGGTCGACCAGCCTGGCCAGATACAGCCGGGCTTCCCCCAACGTTCCGGAGCTCGGCGCTGCTGGTCCCTGTCCTGCCGCTCGGACTGCCCCGGACCACTGTGCGTCCAGTTCCGCCCACCCCAAGGTCTCGGTGGCATCTGGGGCCAGCATGACCGAAAGGCAGAGAACGTCGTGGTCCCGTCGCAGCACGGCCTGCCGCACCCCGGGACCGGTATCGCTCCTGACCGCAAGGAGCCCTCTGGTCTGCGCGGCCCAGCCGCCTCGCGGCTCCCTGCCCACCCCTACCCCCGCTACCGGCTCCGTCATGCCCAGTCGCGCGCCGCACTGGCCCCACAGGGCCCGGACATAGGCGAGCGCGGCCGCCCGGTGTTCGCCGCCCGTGACGACGAACACGTGCACTCCAAGAGCCTCGCCCTCAATCATGCCGACCCGGTTCGCCCGCGTCCGCGCCCTCGGACGAGGGCTGCTCGTCCCGGGTCGCGTGCAGACGGTGGATCAGCTCATTGACCCGCTCCCGGAACACCTCGGGGCAGGGTAGGGAAGACGCCTCCTCCACTCCCGAGATGCGATGCGGTCCTGCCATCTCGACATCTGCGACGGCCCGCCGGAATCCCGTGACGTCCGCTGCCCGCAGAGTCCGCTCCATGTCCGCGAGCCCTCGGCCGAACCGCTCCCAGCCAGACGATCTGAGCGACCAGTGGGCAACGTCCTCGAGAACCTCCAACGCCATCTGCCGCAGTTCCTCGTCCATATGGCAGAAGCCTAGCGAGGGGCCGACCAACACGCCCCCTGTGTCGTGGAGTTGATCTCTCCGGTAGGGGATGCGGTCCATCCCTGGCACGTGGAAGGGCGTCCGGATTCGACTCACGCCTCCGTCCCCTGCCTGGAGCGCTATGCTCGCCCTGGCTTCGACGCCGTCGCCCGGCACGTCGCTGAGTGTGGTCTCGCTACCCGCCATCGGAGTTGATCACAGCGACCTGTGGCACGTTTCCGGCGTGTTCCGGCTGCCTTCCTTGAGTGCCTCTGAGTTGGCTCGGGAAGATGTGAGGCTTACCGCTGAGGACGGTGGCCGTCTCGATGACGTTTTCACCCGCATCGACGACGTCTGACCGGACCCGCCGGTAGCAGAGGCGGAAGCCCGGCCGAAGCTCCCACGGCCGGGCACCGCTACCTCGCGCCTCTCCTGTCCTGCGTCCCGGGGTGCCACCGGCTCGGCCACGGTGCCGCTGCGCAAAGCTGGTCCCATTCCGGGTCGGCCTGCCCCGGCACCGCTCGCCCGGCAGCTGCCCAGCCGGCAGCCAGTGCACGAAAAATCGGATCGGGTGTCACGGCGCGCCCAGCCCCGCCTGGCCGGGCATAAGCGACCGCGATCGTCACCTTCACAGGGACTTCGACGCCATTGCGGCCTGGGAGGTCTCTCCCTGGCATATCATTGCGGCCCTCGTCCGGGCAGGAGCGAGGGCCGCGCCCGAACAGCAGGCCACGCAAGGGCGGCCTCGAGCGGCCTGCGCCACCTGGGTCCGCGCGATCGGCACCATAGCCGAGGTGAGAAGTCCTCCCGCCCCCTCAAAGCCGTCCGCAACCTGCCCGTACCGGACCCGCGCGGCGTGCGGGTCGCGGCCGAGCTCGACGAGCTTGGTGTGGCCGGGTGACGTGTGGGCTTCCAGGCGCCGGCGGTGGTCTCGGCCCCGGCGGCCGGGCGCGGCATCGGCATCACCGCTGCCTGGGTAGCCCAGGCGGGGCAGCGGCGGACACTGACGCGGAGCTGCCGACGGGATCTGCGTCGGCCGCGGCGGCGGGACGGTGGCTGAGGGCTGGGTGGTCGGCGGGGCCGGCGGCGTCCATGAGGGGG
>NZ_JBPQTX010000447.1:0-4434 GCF_051386555.1 Streptomyces sp. URMC 126 | reverse complement strand
GAGAAAGGCTCCGCTGACGCTTCGCCAGATTCCCGCGCAAGCGCGGGAATCGCATTCCGCAAGCGGAATGCTGAAATGACGTCAATTCGCGCAAGCGCGAATTGACCGGGATCCCGCAAGCGGGATCCCGAACGGCTGGCAGTGGGGGTGCATCACGTTCGGGGTCGTGTAGTTTTTGGGATTGTGAGCTACTCCCCCTACTCGGGGATGGCTCGGCGTGTCGCGCCCAGAATCTTTCCCTCCTCGGGTGACGGGCTCCGCTGCGCTCCGCCCAAGACCCTGCACCCAACTCCCCGAGTGCGAACCCGGATACGGCATCGTACCCGTGGCATCCCGTGCCTTACAAGGCAACCAATCAAGCGTCAATACGGCGATGTAAGCTGCTGGGAGCTGGATGCATCACGATGATGCGCTGTGTATCTTTTGTAAGTACGTCGTACCACCGGCCCGGGCTGCCGGCTCCGGGAAATCTTGGCCGGCTTCGCATTCTGTGAAGGGGAGCACTGGAAAATGGCCATGACTCGGAGAGACCTGCGCAATCACCAAATCGAAGCCGTTGACGCCATCATCCGCGGCTTCGACATCCCTCCTGGCAAGAGGATTCCCGCGAACGGGCTGCGTGGGCAGGTCATCTCCGCGTGCGGGACGGGCAAGACCGTCGTCGCCGCGTTCGCCGCCCGGCAGATCGCCCCCCGCGGTCGCGTCCTGGTGCTCGTGCCGACGCTGGACCTGCTCGTGCAGACGGTCAAGGAGTGGCACAAGGTCGGCCACACCGGGCCGGCCGTGGCCGTGTGCTCACTGGACGATGATCCGGACTTGTGGAACCTCAAGGTACGGTGCACCACCAACCCGGTGCGCCTGGCCATGTGGCACGGCACCGGGCCGGTGACCATCTACGCCACCTATGCGAGCCTGGGAGCACTGGCCGAGGCGTTCGAGGGCGCGTACGGGCAGCAGCTCGCCCCCTTGGACCTGGCCGTCGTGGACGAGGCGCACCGGACGTCGGGGTCGCTCGGGAAGGCATGGGCGGATATCCATGACCAGCGGATCATCCCGGCGGTTCGCCGGCTGTATCTGACGGCGACACCGCGGATCTGGCAGGAGCGGCCGGCGTCGTCGGAGGTGCGGGAGGGGGCGCGGGATCCGCTGCCGGAGGAGATGGCGGCGTCGATGGATGATGAGTCGATCTTCGGGCCGGTGTTCTACAAGCTTTCGCTGGCCTCTGCGGTGACACGCGGCCTGCTGGCCCGGTACCAGATCATCGTGTTGGAGTTGCAGGACCCCGAGGTCACTCCGGAGCGGCTGCGCGGCCCGGAGCGGCACGCAGAGGAGATTCGAGGGCAGCGGATGGCTGCGCTGCAGGCCGGTCTGCTGCGGGCCATGGCAGAGCACGGGCTGAATACCTGCATCACTTTCCATCACCGCACCATGGAGGCGCAGGCGTACGCCGAGGGCCTGTCGATGGTCGCGGCCAAACTGCACGCCGACCAGCCGGAGACCTACCCCAAGCGCATGTGGGCGGACTGGTTGTGTGGGGAGCACCCGGCCGAGCGTCGGCGGGAGGTCCTGGGCTCCTTTGGCACCACCGCGCGGCGGGCGGTTCTCTCCAACTGCCGCGTTCTGGGCGAAGGTGTCGACATTCGGGCAGTGGACTCCGTGGCTTTTCTGGACCCCAAGGGCGCGCCGCACGACATCGTCCAGGCCGTCGGCCGGGCCCTGCGGCAGAAGCCCGGACAGGGCAAGCTCGCGTCGCTGATCGTGCCTGTCTTCCTGCAGCCTGGTGAGCTGCCGGAGGACATGTTCACCTCCGGTAGTTATCGGCCCTTGGTGAAGGTGTTGCAGGGGCTTCGGGCCCATGACGAAGAGGCGATCGAATTGCTTGCCATTCCTCAGGAGTCGCGAAAAAGGGTCGTTCAGCCGTCGGTGTGGATTGGGCCGGAGCCGGAGGTAGGTGAAGAGGAGAACCGGTTTCTGCTGCGTTTTGCCGCTCCGCGTGATCCGGTGATGGTCGCGGAGTGGGTGTCGTTCAACGTGATCGATACCGAGCGGCAGGACTGGGCGCGCGGGTACGCCGCCTTGCGCCGGTACGTCGAACGGGAGGGCCACGCGCGGGTGGCGTACGAGCACCGGGAGGGGCCGATGCCCTTGGGGCGGTGGGTCGCGGAGCAGCGGCGCGCTTTTGGGGCCGGGCAGATGCCGGCCGGGCGGGTCGAGCGGCTCGAAGCGCTCGGGATGGTGTGGGATGCGGCCGACGCGGCGTTTGAGGAGAATCTGGCGGCAGCGCGGGTGTACTTCGGGCAGCACCGGACGCTGTGCGCGCCGCGCACCGCTACCACGTTGGACAAGCCGATCGGGCAATGGCTGTCGAATCTGCGCCGGCCTGGTGTCCTGGCCGCCTACCCTGAGCGGGCCGAGGCCTTGGCGGCGATCGATCCGGACTGGAATCCGGTCTGGTCAGTGATCTGGCAGCGGCATTACGCGGCCGTACGCGAACTGCTGGCCGAGGAGGACGCCCGGCTCGCCGACGTCCTGCCAGGCGTCACCGTCCACGGGATGGACGTCGGGCGCTGGCTGGAGCGGCAGCGGGAGCACGCGGTGTGGCAGGGGCTGATGGAGGGGCAGCGCGAGCGCCTGGAAAAGCTCGGCATCATCCCGCTGCCCGTGCCCTCGGAGGCAGAGGCGCTCGGGAAGGCCCGCAAGGGTGCCATCGGCGCCTTCGAGCGGGGGGTTGAAGCTCTGCGGCGGTACAAGGCCCGCACGGGCTCCGTGACCGTCCCCAGGGGGCACGTGGAGATGCTCCCGGACGGCACGGAGGTCAAGCTCGGGGTGTGGCTGTCGAACGCCAAGACCCGGCGGGCCAAACTCGATGTCGAGCGGCGGGAAGCTCTCGCCGAACTCGGGCTCGTGTGGGCGCAGTAGCCACAGGGCGGAACCGAGGGGCCTCTATCGCTACGTCGGTGGCTTGATGGCCCGTGCCGCGTGCACGGGGAAAGGCCGCTCTTCGGTGGGGAGGAAGGGGGTGGTGGTTCAGGTGCGGGCCTCCGGGCGTGCCAGGGGCCAGGGTCTCCAGCCGGGCGGGGGGCGTCTGCAGGAGCGGCGGGCCGGTGCGGCCGTGGCGGGCCGGTGACGGCACCGTGCCCGCGGTGGCCGCTGCTTCCTCTGCCGCTTCCTGTGCGCGCTGGGCGCGGGTCAGGTGGGCGTAGGTGAGGGTGGCGTTGCGCAGGTGATCAACGAGACGGGGAAGATCAAGCAGGGGGACGAGCACGCGCTGATGCGTTTTGCCATCAGCAAGTGAGGGTGGCGGCGCGGGCGGGCGACGAGCGGCGGGGCTACGCCTGACCGTGCGGCGGCCGTTCGCCGCCAGTGCTAGATGGTCCTGAGCATGTCGGGCAGGCTCATCAGTCGATCGGATGCATCTGTCCGATGAGTGATCGACGATGCATCGTGGGGCCGGATCGAGCCATTGATGCTGGCCGATCCGGTCCGCAGACGATAGTGGGCCAGCCGCTGCCGCGCTCATCGCGACCATCGCGTAGACGTACCGCGTCCCCGAGGGGTCGGGTGCGAACCTACTGCGCCCCAGGGCCGTCACCCGATTGCTCATCGGCTCTCGAAAAGCCGAAGAAATCGAGGACAGCATGGCGCTGCTCCTCTAGTGAGCCCACTTCGTCTGGTTGGGCCGGCGTGAAGATGTCCACCAAGTCCGTGTCGGTCAGCGGAGGGTCACGTCGCAACGCGTAGGCCAGGCGCCCGTTTGACATTTGGCGGGTCATTCCCGATGGGAAGACCAGGGGACGCGCCCCTTGGCAACACAGGAGCAATCCCTCCCCTTCCAGCGATCTCCGTGCGCTTTTCAAGCACTCAAAAAGGTCTACGCCTCGGTGCACTGAGGTCGTTCCGTCAGCTCGGGTTAAAGTGACCGACGGATCTCCCGCTTCTTCTACGCCGAGGGCAACATACTCTTGGCGGCTGCCATCACCTACGGCCAGCAACTGATGTGTCTCCACTAAGAATCCAATGGTCGGTAGCGGGGATTGGCGATCCACTTACCTCCGCGCAGCCGCACTCCGATGATGCGACTTGGGTCGATACGTCCGGGAACCGCGATCTCTTCCTCATGAGCGAACACATTCCCCGGCCAGGCTTCGTTCACGTCGATTCCCGAAATGCCGTCGATGTGGTAGACATGCCCGCCTCGCTCCTTTGCAATGGATTCACATTTTGTCGTCGCGACATACCCAGAGTCGGTCGAATAACCGCTGGCGTGTTCCATCAGATCCATGTTAGTCCCCCGCGGTTCAAAGCCGACGTCGAAAATTTCGTCGGGCCCCCGGGTGTCGCTCCGGTACACAGTCCCCGGACGGACACAGGGCGTCAGCCCGAGAGGGTCCACCCAGGTACGGGGGTGTGGACGTAGGTGGTGGGGTTGGGGGC
>NZ_JBPQTX010000446.1:0-4488 GCF_051386555.1 Streptomyces sp. URMC 126 | reverse complement strand
GCCTTTCAGCGCCGATGGTACTGCATGGGGGACCGTGTGGGAGAGTAGGACGCCGCCGAACTAAATTTGATAAAGCCTCGGGCCGGATCGTTGGAAAACGATCCGCCCCGAGGCTTTTTTGCATTTCCGGGACACCACGTTTTACCGGCTTCCGCCCTCACTTCTTACTGGTCAGGGGCAGTCGGCCGTCGTCCGCCCGTCCCTCCCTCCGCCTGCCGCGGTCCGCCCTCAACCGCGTCGTCTCCCAGCCCGCCTTGAGACCGGCCAGGAGCAGACCGACGACGGCGCCCTGAAAGGGATCGGTCAGCACGATCGCCGTGGCGGTGGCGAGAAGGACGAGGACCTCGCCACGGTGACCGTCCCGCAGGCGGCCCAACTCCCGTACCGGCAGCAGCTGTCGGCCGACGACGACCAGGACGCCGGCGAGGGCGGCGACCGGAACGGCGGCCAGCACCCAGGGCAGCAGAACGGCGAACACGGCCAGCCACGTGCCCTGGAGCACGCGCGAGACCCGACTCCGGGCGCCCGCACGGGCGTTGGCGGTACTACGCACCACGACGGTGGTCATCGGAAGGGCCCCGAGCATGCCGCACACCGTGTTGCCGGCGCCCTGCGCGATCAGCTCCTTGTCGTAGTCGGTGCGGGGGCCGTCGTGCAGCCGGTCGACCGCCGCGGCGCCGAACAGGCTCCCGGCCGAGGCCACGAGGGTGAAGGCCAGGACCGTACCCAGGACGCCGACCTGCCCGAGCCGCCTGAAGTCCGGGCCGTCCGGCGGCTGGACGGCGGTCATCAGATCGCCGACGTGCAACCGGTCCACCGGCAGCTCCAGCACGGCCGTCACCGCCGTCGCGGCGAGCACGGCGGCCAGGGGCGCGGGGATCAGCCGGGACCCGCGCGGCCAGCGCTGCCACAGCGCCAGCAGGGCCATCGTGCCGATGCCCACCGCGCCGGCGGCCAGAGCGGGCGGGGATTCCAAGGTTCCGGTGATCAGGAGAACGATGCCCCCGAGCCGTTCCAGGCCGCCGCCGGGGGCGTCCGCGTCGGCCAGTTCGTACAACTGGCCGGTGATGAGGACGAGTCCGGTGCCGGCCAGCATCCCCTGCACCACGGCCACGGGAACCTTCCGGAACCAGCGGCCGAGCCGCAGCAGGCCCAACGTCACCTGGAACAGTCCGGTGGCCAGCACGAGGACGCCCAGCCCTCCGAGGCCGTACGCGCGCACGGCCTCGTATACGAGCGCGGCCAGCCCCGCGGCCGGTCCGCTCACCTGGATGCTGCTGCCCGGCAGCAACCCGGTCAGTAGCCCGCCGACGATCCCGGTGACGAGGCCCAGTTCCACCGGCACCCCGGAGGCCATGGCGACACCGGCCGAGAGCGGCACGGTTATGAGGAAGACGACGAGGGACGCGTGGACGTCGGCCCGGAGGAGAGGGCCGGTACCGCCTCGGGGCAGGAGGCGGGACGTGACGCGGAAGAGAGCGGAGCGTGCGGGTCCGAGGTCTTCGTACTGCTGCATGAGGGTTGCCTCCAGCGTCTCCGGACACACCGAGCGGCGGCCGGGGACAGAGAAACCTGTGGGGAGAGAGCCTGCGGAGGAAGGTGCCGCGGATGAGGGAACTCGCGGGCGCCTTGTACGGCCGGACGGGACGAGGCGGGGCAGGGCACGAGCGGGCGGCTTGAGCCGGAAGGCGGAAAGGTCGTGGTGTGACGGAGGAGGAGAGACGGGAGAAGTGGGGGCAGGGTGACGGGACGGGCTGTACGGGCGGCGCGTGGCTGCCGGCGCGGTCGCGGGAACGGGCTGTAGGTGATGCCCGTACGGACGCTTCCTCTTCCTCTCCGGCTTCGTGCCGTGAACACCCGACCACAGTGTGTCCACCTCCCGTGCCCCGCGGCCGACCGGTGCGTTACCGCGGTGTAAACACCGAATCGGCCAGGAGGAAGGGCTTCGTCCGTTCACTCCGGCGGGTGACCTGACCCATGCGCCGCATCGTGCGCCGGGCGCCGCCCTCCGGGGCCGGCTCCGCCCCTATGGCCGACCGCCGTTGGGGGCCGGGTGCGAAAATGACCCGGCGAAGGGCCGGGGCGCGGAAGTGTGGCACCGGCCCTGCCCACCAGCTCGTCGACCAGTCCGTTCTCAGCCCCTCCGCCGTACTCCCCTTGCCGTTCCGCCTCTTCACGAGCCGGGCGCGCGGGCGGCACGCCACGCGGTGCGGTGACAGGACGGCACAGCGAAAGCGGAAAAGGTGAACACCGTGACCCAGACAGTCGCCGTCCTCGGGACCGGAAAGATCGGTGAGGCGCTGCTCAGCGGCATGATCCGGGCCGGCTGGGACCCCGCGCAGCTGCTCTGCACCGCTCGCCGCCCGGAACGCGCCGAGGCTCTGCGCGAGCGCTACGGCGTCGAGATCGTCGGAAACGCCGACGCCGCCAAGGCCGCCGACACGCTCATCTTGGCCGTCAAGCCCCAGGACATGGCGGCGCTCCTCGAAGAACTCGCGCCGCACCTGCCGGCCGACCGGCTCGTCATCAGCGCGGCGGCCGGTGTCCCCACCGCCTTCTTCGAAGAGCGGCTCTCGGCCGGGACGCCCGTGGTGCGCGTCATGCCCAACACCCCGGTGCTGGTGGACGAGGGCATGTCGGTGATCTCCGCCGGTACGCACGCCACCGAGGAGCACCTGCTCCGCACCGAGGCGATCTTCAAGCCGGTGGGCAAGACGCTGCGCGTCCCCGAGACGCAGCAGGACGCCGCGACCGCGCTCTCCGGCTCCGGCCCGGCGTACTTCTACTTCCTCGTCGAGGCCATGACGGACGCCGGCATCCTCCTCGGCCTGCCGAGGGACAAGGCCCACGACCTGATCGTCCAGGCCGCCATCGGCGCCGCCGTGATGCTCCGCGACAGTGGGGAACACCCCGTCAAGCTGCGCGAGGCCGTCACTTCGCCGGCCGGCACGACGATCAACGCCATCCGCGAACTGGAGAAGCACGGCGTCCGGCACGCGCTCATCGCCGCCCTGGAGGCGGCCCGGGACCGCAGCCGCGAGCTCGCCTCCGGCACGGGGTGACGCGACGCGACGGCCGTACGGGTCGGCGGCGTGCGGCCGACCGCCGTACGCCGCCGGCCGCTCGGAACAGGCGTCCCGGCTCGCGGTGGTGTCAGCCGGCCGGGAGCAGGCCGATGGCCCGGTACGCGGCGTCGACCGTCGGCCGCGCCAGTTCCCTCGCTCGACGGGCCCCGTCCCGCAAGACGCCGTCGACGTAGGCCGGTTCGGCGCACAGCTCGGCGTGCCTCTCCCGTACCGGGCGCAACAACTCCACCACGGCGTCCGCGGTGTCCCGCTTGAGAGTGCCGTATGAGGTGTAGCCCGCGGCCAGGACGGCGGGCGTGGAGCCGGTGCAGGCGGCCAGCAGCTCCAGCAGGTTGGCCACACCGGGCCGCTCGGCGCGGTCGTAGACGACGTCCGTCCCGCTGTCCGTGACCGCGCGCATCACCTTCTTGCGCACGACGTCCGGCTCGTCGAGGAGATAGACGATGCCGGAGGTCTCGGCGTGCGACTTCCCCATCTTCGACAGAGGGTCCTGAAGGTCCATGACCCGGGCGGCGACCCGTGGGACGACGGCACGGGGGACGGTGAACGTCTGCCCGTACCGCTGGTTGAAACGCACCGCCAGGTCACGGGTCAGCTCGACGTGCTGCGCCTGGTCGTCGCCGACGGGCACCTCGTCCGCGTGGTACGCGAGGATGTCGGCGGCCATCAGCACCGGGTAGGTGAGGAGGGACAGCCGGACGCTTCCGCCGGTCGCCCGTTCCCGTGCCGACTTCTCCTTGTACTGGATCATCCGGCGCATCTCCCCGTCCGTGGCCGTGCACTCCAGGAGGTAGGACAGCCGGGTGTGCTCGTCGACGTGGCTCTGCACGAACACCGTGCAGCGGTCCGGGTCCAGTCCCGCCGCCAAGAGCAGGGTCGCGGCCTGCCGGCTCAGCCTCCGGACGCGCGCCGGATCGTGTTCGACGGTCAGGGCGTGCAGGTCGACGACGCAGAAGAGAGCGTCGGCCCGGTGCTGGTCCGACTCGACCCACTGCCGGACGGCGCCCAGGTAGTTGCCGAGGGTCAGGTGGCCGGTGGGCTTCACGCCACTGAAGATGCGAGTCATGGGGGTGTCCCTCTCCTTGGGAACGGGACCACCGCCACAGACAGCAAAACGGCCGCCGAGGCGGCGGCCGTGGGGAGCATGCGTGCGTACGCGCAGGGGGTGGCCGCCGTCAGGCGGGCCACCACTGGCCGTTACGGGCATGCGAGGTCATGCCGACGACCGTACCGCCCCGGAAACCGCTTGCGCCACGGGTTTGATCCGGACCAAGGCGCTCGTGTAAGGTTCTTCGAGTTGCCAGCGGGGCCCGAGAGGGAACCGGGGCGGCACTTCACGCCACTCGGCGGGATCCACTACTGCACGGCCCCTGAACGGGATTGATTTCGGCATGCCGGAATT
>NZ_JBPQTX010000445.1:0-4533 GCF_051386555.1 Streptomyces sp. URMC 126 | reverse complement strand
TGTGTATAAGAGACAGGCCTCACCCACCCCACCAACCAACGAATCGACCGGAAAGGCGAAGCCATGAGCGTCACCGTCCGCATCCCCACCATCCTCCGCACCTACACCGACGGCCGAGCCGAGGTCCCCGCTCAGGGGACGACGCTCTCCGAGGTGATCGACGACCTGGAGAAGAACCACCCGGGCATCGCCGCCCGGCTCCTCGACGACGCCGGCAAACTGCGCCGCTTCGTCAACGTGTACGTCAACGACGACGACGTCCGCTTCGAGGGCGGGCTGGCCGCGGTCACCCCGGACGGCGCGGGCGTGTCGATCATTCCGGCGGTGGCGGGAGGCTGACCGCGCGCGACACGCGAGCCGCACGCGTCACCCCCGTACTCCCGGCCCCGCCGCCCCGCGCCGGCCGCCCCCGAACCGAGAACCGCCCCGGCCGTTAACCGGACGGGGCGATTCCGTCTGTTGAAGCGCGATACAGTTGGGACGTTCCCTCTCTGGTGTCAGAGCCGAACGCATATGAGAACCCGTCAAGTTGCGCGGGAATTACGCGCGCGAATTGTCGGGTTGGCCGGTGTATGTCCGGCCCGACTTGCCCCGGAACATCCCCAGTTGGCCGGTTATCGCTGCTCGGCGGTGCCGGTATTTCTCGTCCGTCTGACCTGTTGCAGACGGCATCCGTGCAGATACATTCAGCCGCGGTCGACGCGTTCCGGCGCACACCCCTCGGTGTCACAAGGGGTGAGGTCTGACCCGGGTCCGCGAAGTGCGGTCCTGTGCAAGGGCCAGTAATAGGGGAGTTAGGCATGGCTCAGGGCACCGTCAAGTGGTTCAACGCGGAGAAGGGGTACGGCTTCATCGCGGTCGACGGTGGTGCGGATGTTTTCGTCCACTACAGCGCGATTCAGATGGACGGCTACCGCACCCTGGAAGAGGGGCAGCGGGTCGAGTTCGAGATCTCGCAGGGCCAGAAGGGACCTCAGGCCGACATGGTGAGGGTGACCGCCTGACCGCGGCGCATCGACCACCGATCGCTCAGTCTGCCGAAGGGGCCCGCGCCGGGAGGCGCGGGCCCCTTCGTGCCGTTGTACGGGGCCGTCGTACGGGCCCGTCGTGCGGGGAGAAGCCGGCGGGCGGGGGAGTGTGTGTGCCGGGGCCCGGCTGGGCAGGGTCTCCGGGGCGTCCCGGACACCGTTCCGGATCGCGTCCCGGAGGGTGTCCCTGAGGCACCCCTGAGAAGCCTCCGGGATGACCCCGGTCTTCGGAGGGACGCTTGCACTCGGAGGTGCCGAGTGCTAATCATTGGCTTAGCACTCTCCGAGTGAGAGTGACAGACTTGGACCGTCGGTGAGGTCCGCGAGTCCGGCGGGGCAAGGAACCGCCGAGCACGCGGGCCGTCCGTCGCGGGCGCCTGTGCGGTCCGGAGCAATCCACCCCCAGTCCGGGAGGACCACTTCACATGGCCAAGATCATCGCGTTCGACGAGGAGGCGCGGCGCGGCCTTGAGCGCGGTATGAACCAGCTCGCCGACGCCGTCAAGGTCACCCTCGGCCCCAAGGGCCGCAACGTCGTCCTTGAGAAGAAGTGGGGCGCCCCCACGATCACCAACGATGGTGTCTCCATCGCCAAGGAGATCGAGCTGGAGGACCCGTACGAGAAGATCGGCGCCGAGCTGGTCAAGGAGGTCGCGAAGAAGACGGACGACGTCGCCGGTGACGGCACGACGACCGCGACCGTCCTCGCCCAGGCGCTGGTCCGCGAGGGTCTGCGCAACGTGGCCGCCGGCGCCAACCCCATGGCCCTGAAGCGCGGTATCGAGAAGGCCGTCGAGGCCGTCTCCGCCGCCCTCCTGGAGCAGGCGAAGGACGTGGAGACGAAGGAGCAGATCGCCTCCACCGCCTCCATCTCCGCCGCCGACACGCAGATCGGCGAGCTCATCGCCGAGGCGATGGACAAGGTCGGCAAGGAAGGCGTCATCACCGTCGAGGAGTCCCAGACCTTCGGTCTGGAGCTGGAGCTCACCGAGGGTATGCGCTTCGACAAGGGCTACATCTCGGCGTACTTCGCCACCGACATGGAGCGTATGGAGGCGTCCCTCGACGACCCGTACATCCTGATCGTCAACTCGAAGATCAGCTCGGTCAAGGACCTGCTGCCGCTCCTCGAGAAGGTCATGCAGTCCGGCAAGCCGCTGCTGATCATCGCCGAGGACGTCGAGGGCGAGGCCCTGTCGACCCTGGTCGTCAACAAGATCCGCGGCACCTTCAAGTCCGTCGCCGTCAAGGCCCCGGGCTTCGGCGACCGCCGCAAGGCCATGCTCGGCGACATCGCCATCCTCACCGGTGGCACGGTCATCTCCGAGGAGGTCGGCCTCAAGCTGGAGAACGCCGGTCTCGACCTGCTCGGCCGCGCCCGCAAGGTCGTCATCACCAAGGACGAGACGACCATCGTCGACGGTGCCGGTGACAGCGACCAGGTCCAGGGCCGCGTCAACCAGATCCGCGCCGAGATCGAGAACAGCGACTCGGACTACGACCGCGAGAAGCTCCAGGAGCGCCTCGCGAAGCTGGCCGGCGGCGTGGCCGTCATCAAGGCCGGTGCCGCGACCGAGGTCGAGCTCAAGGAGCGCAAGCACCGCATCGAGGACGCCGTTCGCAACGCGAAGGCGGCCGTCGAGGAGGGCATCGTCGCCGGTGGTGGCGTGGCCCTGCTCCAGGCCTCCCAGGTGTTCGAGAAGCTGGAGCTCGAGGGCGACGAGGCCACCGGTGCCAACGCCGTCAAGCTGGCCCTGGAGGCCCCGCTCAAGCAGATCGCCGTCAACGGTGGTCTCGAGGGTGGCGTCGTCGTGGAGAAGGTCCGCAACCTGACCGTCGGCCACGGCCTCAACGCCGCCACGGGCGAGTACGTCGACATGATCGCCGAGGGCATCATCGACCCGGCGAAGGTCACCCGCTCCGCCCTGCAGAACGCCGCCTCCATCGCGGCGCTCTTCCTCACCACCGAGGCCGTCATCGCCGACAAGCCGGAGAAGGCCGCCGCGGCCGCTCCGGGCGGCATGCCCGGTGGCGAGATGGACTTCTGAGCCGACCCGGCTCGCCAGTCCTGAGCGCCTGAGCGGGCCCGAGAGGGCCTGAGGCAGACCGAGGGCGGGATCCCCATCACGGGGATGCCGCCCTCGGGCGTTTCCGGGGGAAGCCGAAGAAGTACGTGGCCAGGAAGCCGGCCGCGTACCCGACCAACAGCCCCGCCGCGTACACCACCACCGCCTCGACCGGCCCCTGATCCCCTCTGAGCAGCGGAAACAGCGCCCAGCCGGACGGCCCGATCGCCGTCGCGCCCACCGTGCCGCCCCCGTCCTGCGCCATGAACCCCACGAACCCGCCGCCGAAGGCGCCCCCCACACAGGCCGTCGCGAACGGCCGCCCCAACGGCAGCGAGACCCCGTAGACCAACGGCTCGCCGACGCCCAGCAGCCCGGCCGGCAGGGCCGAACGCACCGTCCGCCGCACCGAGACGTCACCCGGCAGCCGCAGGTAGACGGCGACCGCCGCCCCCACCTGGCCCGCACCCGCCATGGCGAGGATCGGCAGCAGGACCGTACTGCCCCGCTCGGCGATCAGCGTGGCGTGCACCGGGATCAGCGCCTGGTGCAGCCCCAGCATCACCAGCGGCAGGAACAGCCCGCCGAGCACGAACCCGGCCACGGCGCCTCCCCGCGCGAGCAGCCGGTCCGCGAAGTGCCCGACGGCTTCCGACACCTCGCCCGCCGCCCACATCAGCCCGTACAGCGTGATCAGGCCGGGCAGCAGTACGGTGAGCGTCGGGGTGACGAGGACGTCCAGGGCCGCCGGCACGACGCGGCGGCACGCCCGTTCCACGGCCACGGCCAGCAGCGCCGCGGCGAGCGCGCCCAGCACCCCGCCCTGCCCGGGCGTCAACGCGCGTCCGAACGCGTCCACTTGGGTCACCCCCGGCCACACCGCGACGGCCGCCACGGCCCCGCCGAGCACCGGCGTCCCGCCGAACTCCCGCGCCGTCCGGTACCCGACGAACACGCCGATCAGCGCCATGAAGCCGGACGCGACGGCGTTCAGGGCCGGCACGAGAGCGGGCGCCCAGTGGAGGTTGGCGAGCAGCCCGGCGAGCCCGGCGACGATCCCGCAGCCGATGAGGGCGGGGATGAGGGGGACGAAGACCTGGGCGACGCGGCGGAGGACCCGCTTGGCCGGGGTGGCGTCGCGGTCCCGGCGCTCGGCGCGGAGAGCGGCGCCGCGGGTGGCCGTGTCGGCCGTCGCTTCCGGCCCCGCCTTCGCCCCCGCCTCCATAGCGGCCGCTACCCGGGCGGCCGTTCCAGGGCCCAGGACGATCTGGACGGCCGTGCCGTCCGTGACCACGCCGAGGACGCCGGGGGTGGTGCGGAGGTCCGCTGTGCGGACCAGGTCGGGGTCGGCCACGTCCGCGCGGAGGCGGGTCATGCAGTGGGTGAGGGAGTGGATGTTGGCTGGGCCTCCGAGGAGGGGGAGGAGGGTGGTGGCGAGG
>NZ_JBPQTX010000444.1:0-4560 GCF_051386555.1 Streptomyces sp. URMC 126 | reverse complement strand
GCCCTGCTCCTGATCCTCGCGAACGGCTTCTTCGTCGCCGCCGAGTTCGGCCTCGTGACCGTCGAGAAGCCGGAGGCAGAGCGGGCCGCGGCGGGCGGCGACCACCGGGCCCGCACCGTCGTCGAGGGGGACGGCCCGGGCGGTGGTGGAGGGGGTGACGGCGGCGGTCCGCGCCGGCGCCGGATCGTCATCGGTGTGCTCGCCGGGTTGCTGCTGGCGGGCGGCGTCGGGCTCGCCGTCGCGTTGGCCGCCAAGGACGACTCCGACCGGCCCGCACCGGACGACACGCCGACGGCCCGCGCTTCCGCGACCCCGTCCGGCCGCATCCCGCACGGCCTGCCGTCCTCTCTGCCCACCTCCTTGCCGACGTCGCTGCCCACCTCCCTCCCGACCTCGCTCCCGACCGATCTGCCGAGCCGCCTCCCCTCGGGCTTCCCGTCCCGGCTGCCCTCCGGCTTCCCCAGCTCCCTGCCGACCTCCCTGCCGACCGGTTTCCCGACCCGGGTCCCACGGCTCCCGACGGCGCTCCCGACGGCCTTGCCGCCCGGACTGCCCGGCGGAGTGTCGGCCGTGCGGAGCCGGTGAAGCGGGTCGCGCGGGGCTCGTGGCCGCCGATGTCGGCGCGTACGGAACCGCCCGGGGGCGCGGGGAGGCGGACGGCCTGACGGCGGCCCGCCTGCCCGTCCCGCCGGAGGGCCCTCTGGCACGGGACCGCCCGATCCGGCATAAAGAGGACATGCTGACGGCAGACGAACCATCCATCGAGCGGCGGCCCCTCCACGAACGCGTGGCCGCCGACCTCCGCGACGAGATCCTGTCCGGAGCCGTCGCCCCGGGAACGGTCCTGACGGCCACCGGGCTGCGGCGCCGGTTCGCCGCCCCGGACGCGACGCTGGAACGGGCCCTGGACCTGCTGCGCGCGGAACGCCTGGTCACCGGGCGCGCCGACCCGGCCGAGGCGCCGGAGGCCGTCGTCCTGGCACACCGGCAGCGGACCCTGACTCCCGCGCGGACCCTGGCCCCCGCCGCACCCGGAAGCCCGTACCGCTGGCTCACCGAGGCCCGCGCGACCGGTGTGCGCGCCCGGATCGCCCTGCTGGAGGTCACCGCGGTGCCCGAGCCGCCGCCCCACGTGGCCCGGGCGCTGCGGCTGGGCGAGGACGGCCAGGCCGTCCTGCGGTCGCAGCTCCTCCTGTTCGACGACGAGCCGGTCGGGCTGGTCAAGGCGTACTTCCCGCTGGACATCGCGCGCGGCACCGCGCTGGCGGAGCGCCGCAGGATCCGCGGCGGCATCTCCACCCTCCTCGCCGGCCTCGGCCACCCGCCGCGCAGATGCGTGGACTCGGTCTCCGCCCGCGTCCCCACCCAGGAGCAGCAGGCCCGCCTGCGGCTGCCGGACGGGATGCCGGTCCTGCGGACGTTCCGCGTCGTGTACACGGACGGCGACCGGCCGGTCGAAGCGCACGACACGGTCGAGGCGGGGCACCTCTACGAGCTGCGGTACGAGTTCTCGCAGGCGCGGTAGCGGTCACCGGGCCGCCGCGGCGCACGGAATCCGCCGGAGGGGATCAGCCGCGCGGTGCGCGGAGCGCCACCAGCTCGGCCAGCTCGGTGTCGCCGAGCTCGGTCAGCGGGCCGACCCCGCCGTCCCCGGCCGTCAGTACGGCGTCCGCCAACGCCTGTTTGCGGCGCAGCAGTTCGGCGATCCGGTCCTCGACGGTGCCCTCGGTGACCAGCCGGTGCACCTGTACGGGCCTGGTCTGGCCGATGCGGTGGGCGCGGTCGGTGGCCTGGGCCTCGACGGCGGGGTTCCACCAGCGGTCGAAGTGCACGACGTGCTCGGCGCGGGTGAGGTTCAGCCCGGTGCCGGCGGCCCGCAACGACAGGAGGAGGACGGGCACGTCACCGCTCTGGAAGCGGCGGACCAGTTCCTCCCGGCCCGCCACGGGAGTGCCGCCGTGCAGCAGCCGCGCGGGCACGCCCCGGTCGGCGAGATGCCGTTCGAGCAGCCGGGCCATCCGCACGTACTGGGTGAAGACGAGCACGCTCGCGCCGTCGGCGAGGGCGGAGCCCAGCAGTCCGTCCAGCAAGTCCACCTTCCCCGAGCGGCCCGCCAGGCGCGGCGCCGCGCCCGGACCGGCGTCCTCCTTCAGGAACTGCGCGGGGTGGTTGCAGATCTGCTTCAGGCTCGTCAGCAGCTTCACCACCAGCCCGCGCCGCCGGGGGCCGTCGGCCTCCGTGACCTCGGCGAGCAGCTCGCGCACCACCGCCTCGTACAGCGCGGCCTGTTCGGCGGTGAGCGCGGCGACGCGGTCGGTCTCCGCCTTGGGCGGGAGCTCGGGCGCGATCCCCGGATCGGACTTGCGGCGGCGCAGCAGGAACGGGCGGACGAGCGCGGCGAGCCGCCGGGCCGCGTCCGGGTCCGCGCCGGACTCGACGGCCCGGGCATGGCGTCGGCGGAACGCCTCCAGCGGGCCGAGGAGGCCGGGGTTGGTCCAGTCGAGGATGGCCCAGAGCTCGGTCAGGTCGTTCTCCACGGGGGTGCCGGTGAGCGCGACGCGCGCCTTGCCGCCTAGGGCGCGCAGCCGGCGGGCGGTGGCGGAGTACGGGTTCTTGACGTACTGGGCCTCGTCGGCGACCACCATGCCCCAGACGACGTCCTCCAGCCGGTCGTTGTCCTTGGCGGCCCTCCGCATCGTGCCGTACGTGGTGAGGACGAACGCGTCGTCCGGCAGGGCGGCCAGGGAGCGGGACGTGCCGTGGAAGCGCCGGACGGGCACGCCGGGCGCGAACCGTTCGATCTCCCGCTGCCAGGTGCCCAGGACGGAGGCGGGGCAGACGACGAGCGTCGGGCCCGCCGCCTCCGGCCGGGCGCGGCGGCACAGGTGCAGGGCGATGAGGGTGACCGTCTTGCCCAGCCCCATGTCGTCGGCCAGGCAGCAGCCGAGACCGAGCGAGGTCATGCGGTCCAGCCAGGAGAGGCCGCGGAGCTGGTGGGGGCGGAGGGTGGCGGCGAGTCCGGCGGGCCGGGGCAGCGGCTCCCGGGCGGCGTGGGGATCGGCGATCAGGTCCCGCAGGTCGGCCAGCCGGCCGACCGGGCGGACCTCCACCGTCTCGTCGGGGGCCGCTCCGGTGGCGGCCCGGCCGGTGAGGGCGATGCCGAGGGCCTCGACCGGGGTGAGCGCGCGCGAGCGTCGCTCGCGGGCACGGCGGACGGCGGCCGGGTCGACCAGGACCCACCGGTCGCGCAGCCGGACGACCGGGCGGCGGGCCTCGGCGAGCCGGTCGAGGTCGGCGCGGCTCAGCTCCGTGCCGCCGAGGGAGTGCCGCCAGCGGAGTTCCGACAGGGCGTCGGCGGAGAAGACGGGCGGCGCGCCCGGGCTCCGGTCCGGGCGCGCCGGGCGGTGGGCGCCGTCCGGCGGGCCGACGACGGCGTGCGCGGTGAGGGTACGAGCGAGCTCCCGCGGCCAGTGCACCTCGACCCCGACGGCGTCCAGGGCCGTCGTGGCGGCACCCAGCAGCTCGACGGTCTCCGCGTCGGTCAGGTCGAGGGCGCCGGGGACGGCGGCCGACAGCAGCGGCTTCAGGGCGGGCCAGGCGCGGGCGGCGCGGCGGAGGGCGAGCCGGGCGCCGGCTTGGGCGCCAGGGGTGAGCAGGGGCGAGGCGGACGACGGGGAGGTGGGCGACGGCGAGGCGGGCGTCGGCGAGGCGGGGCCGGCCCACACGTCGGCGGCGTCGGCGACCAGTGCCGGGTCGGCGAGATCGTGCACCTGAAGGACGGCCCGCAGGCGCGGGCCGGAGTCGCGGGGGCCGGTCGCTGTCAGGCCGTGGGCCTCGACACGGAGGGAGAGCCGTACGGCGGCGGGGCTGGTGGCGGGGGTGCCGGACCGGGGCTCGGGCAGGGGATTGATGGCCGGCTCGGGCTCCTCGACCGTACGGAGGCCGGGCCGGTGCCGTGCCGCAGGTACGGCGGTGGCGAAGGTCAGGGCGGGGGAGCGTGGCAGGCCGTCGGCGACGGCACCTAGGAAGGAGTGGAGCAGCCGTTCCGGGCAGGACGAGGGGTCGGGGGCCGCGCCGGGCGGCATGGCGGCGGCCAGCTCCCGTACGCGTCGTAGGTCCTCGGGGGCCAGGGCGTTCCCGGCCCGCGTTCCTTCCGTCGCCGTTGCGCCGAGCTCGGGCGACAGTTGGCCGCGGGCGGCCAGGCGCAGGGCGAGGACGGCGGCGGTGCCCCAGAAGGCGGTGGTCGCGTCGGCTCCGGCCGTGCGGGCGCGGGTGAGGGCGGGCAGAGCGGTCCGCACGGGCAGGACTAGGGCGCTGACGTGCGCCGGAGGCGTCCCCGAACCGTCCGGCGAGGCGACCTGCACGTTCTCCACCGGCCCCCGCGCCTCGGGCGCCGTACCGTCCGGCCGCCAGAAGGCGACGCTGTCCGCCCGGGGCGGCGCGGCCGGGAGGAAGACGGCGGCGCAGCCGGCCAGCAGGGTGGCCTCGGCGGCGGTCAGGGTGTGCGGTGGGGTCACGGAGCGGTGCGTTCCTCGGGCCGGCCGGGTCGCGCGCGGCGGC
>NZ_JBPQTX010000443.1:0-4570 GCF_051386555.1 Streptomyces sp. URMC 126 | reverse complement strand
CCCCGTACCCCGGCCGCGCCCCTACTCTGACCCCCATGACGGCCACCCCACGGCATCCCGATGTCGAGACCGCCCTCCGCTACCTCGCGGCGGTGGCCCGCCGGTCGACCGCCGAGGAGTTGGCGCGCTTCCTCCACCCGGACGTCGTACAGCACGAGTACCCCAACGCCTTGGCCCCCGAAGGCGCGGTCCGCGACCTGCCCGGCATTCTGGCGGCGGCGGAGCGGGGGCGCGCGACGCTAGCCGAGCAGGCGTTCGATGTCATCGAGGCGGTCGGGGGCGGCGGCACGGTCGCCCTGGAGGCCCGCTGGCGGGGCACGCTCGCCGTACCCGTCGGTTCCCTGCCCGCCGGGCACGAGCTGCGGGCGCACCTCGCCGTGTTCTTCGGATTCCGCGACGGCAGGATCCTGTCCCAGCGCAATTACGACTGCTTCGACCGCCCCCTCCCCTAGGGGGGCCGGAAGCCTGGTTCGGATCAGCCGGTCGTCGGTCCGGATGTGCCGCTGACTGACACGCGGTGGGCGTGGACCGCCCCTTCCCACGCGGTGGGCCGACCACAAGGGTCCGACTGGCCGCCGATGCCGGGTGCCGGCTCCTGGCCTCCCGCCTCACCGCCAAACAAGGCGGCGACGCACCCGGCTTCGCCGGCGTCATGGCTCGCCCGCGCGTTCCCCGCGACGTAGTCGTCCGCGCACGAGGCCGGACGTGGTCCCGTCCGGCAAGGCGTACTCGTCGGGCGCGATCGGTGAGTGTTCGCGCGAGCGCGGCGTCCAAGCGGTGATTTCGGGATTCCGGTCCCGGCGGACCAGCGCGGGCACCGGCGGTTACGTAGCGGCAGCCGAGTCCCTCCTTGCCGGACGAAGTCGCCCCGCTCAACCGGACGGCGTGACCGAGGACGAGGACCACACGCCGAACCACTGCTCGGCGCCGTACTCCTCGAACCGTTTCACCTCGGTGAACCCCAGCTTCGCCGCGAGGCGCATCGCACGGTCATTGGCGGTCCGGGTACAGAGCACCACCGGTTCGCCGGGAAGCACGGCGGCGAACCGGTCGAGTACCGCTGCGCACGCCTCGGCGGCGTAACCGTATCCCCACGCCTCCGGCAGGAACACGTAGCCGAGTGTGGCTTCACCGGCTTCCGGACGCACGTGACCCGGACGCTCCGCGCCACGAGGATCGAGCGTGACCATGCCGATCATCGCCCCGTCGAGGTCGACCACGCAGAGACCACGGCGCCGTCCGGGCACCCCAGGCATCACACGTGCGAGCTCATCACGCGGTCGAACACCACCGACGTGGGTGCCCGCCTCCGGCGAGGCGAAGAGCTCGACGAACTCCGCACGATCCCGGGCCTCGGACTCGCGGAGCACGAGCCGTTCGGTCCGTATCGGGGCGGGTGGCCAAGCGACGGGTCCGCGTCCGGTCATGGAGGCAATCCGGCCACACCTGTCGACCCGAGCGGAGCCGGGAGCCGGGGAGCCGGGCAGCTGAGAAAGACCGACGCCGAAATCGATTCCCCCCCGATCCAACACATGGCACTCTTAAGTTCACTCTACTGAACTCAAGGAGACGCATGTCCATCGTCACCTCCCGCCTCAGGAGTCGGCTCGACGCCGCCGCGATCGACCCTTCGGTGCACGCCCTGCGCCCCGACTACCGGGCACTGCTGGTGGCCGCCGAGGGGCTCCGGCCCGGGCCGAGTGACGCCGCCGGCGAGCGGCTGCTGGCGGCGGCCGAGGAGGGCGCCCGCCGCCGCTTCGCCGGCACACCGCCCGAGGAGCACCCGCATCTGGCCGCCTGGCGCGAGGCGTTCCGCGCGTTCGGCGCCAAGCCGCAGCGGACCCGGCCGAGCGCCGAGGCCCTGCTCCGCCGCGTCGCCGTGGGCCTGCCGCGAGTGGACCGGCTCACCGACGTCTACAACGCGGTCTCGGTCGCCCACGCCGTACCGATCGGCGGCGAGGATCTGGACCACTACATCGGCGCGCCCCGGCTGGTACGGGCCGCCGGCGACGAGCCGTTCGAGACCATGGCGGGCGGCAAGGCCGTCGTCGAGCACTGCCCGCCCGGCGAGGTGGTCTGGCGGGACGACGCGGGCGTCACCTGCCGGCGCTGGAACTGGCGCCAGTGCACACGCACCCGGCTGACGGAGACCACCACCCGGGCCTTGTTCGTCCTGGACGCGCTCGGGCCGATGAGCGACGCGGAGCTCGGCGCGGCCGGGGACGCGCTGGTAGAGGCGCTGACGCAGACCAGCCCCGGGGCGGTGGTGGCGTCCCGCCTGCTGACCGCGTGAGGCCTCCCGGCGACCGGCCGGCGAGCGCCGGTCGCCGGCCGGGAACCCGCCCCGGGACCGGCCGGCCGTCCCATACCGCGGCGATCCCGGCTTCGGCCGCCCCGCGGGCATGGCCGCCGGCGGGTCGGCGGCCCGTTCGTGCCCGTGCGGCCGCGGCAAGCAGGCAGGCAGGCCGTCGAGGTGTTCAGTGCCCGTCGGGCACCCGCTCCAGGACGAAGACGGGAATGACCCGGTCGGTCTTCTTCTGGTAATCCGCGTAGTCGGGGTAGGCCTCGACCGCGCGCTCCCACCAGAAGGCCTTCTCCTCGCCGGTGACCTCGCGGGCCGTCATGTCCTGCCGCAGGGGGCCGTCCTGGAGCTCGGCCCGGGGGTCGGCCTTGAGGTTGTGGTACCAGACCGGATGCTTGGGGGCGCCGCCGAGCGAGGCGACGACGGCGTACCGGCCCTCGTGCTCGACGCGCATCACGGGCGTCTTGCGGAGCTTTCCGCTCTTCGCCCCGCGCGTGGTGAGGACGACGACGGGCATGCCGCGCAGCGTCGTCCCCTCCGTTCCGCCGGAGCTCTCGTACTGCTCGACCTGGTCCCTGACCCACTGCTCGGGGCTGGGTTCGTACTCGCCTTTCAGCGGCATGTGCGCTGTCCTTTCCGTTCCGTCTCCGTCGGTGCTTCCGTCGTCTCCGTCGGCCCGTTCACGGCGGGCCGACGGTCGGACCGCACGGGCTCAGGCATACCCGCCCGGCACGGGAGTTCACCGTGTGCCCTCGCGTCGGGACGACCGGGCGGGGCCGGGAGCGTTTTCCCGGCCCCGCGTGGTCATCCGGCCCGCGCGAGGGCGGGGCGGGTTTCAGGCGCGGTCGCGGCGGGCCAGGACGGTCAGGCCGCCGGTCGCGGCGGCCACCGCGAGGAACGTTCCGAAGGCCGTCGTCCCGGCCGGCAGGCCCACCGCGTCGCTGAGGAACCCGGCCGCGACGGGCAGGGTGCCCGCAGGTACGTAACCGCCCACGTTCAGCGCCGCGTTCGCCTCGGCGAGCCGTCGGGCCGGGACGCCGCCGTTGAGCAGGGAGAGTCCGCCGAGCTGCCCCATGCCCTGGCCGGCGCCGGCGAGCAGCACGGCGGCGGTCAGGAGGACGGCCGAGGAGAGGTGCACGGCGGCGACGAGGGCCGCCATGGCCAGCACGGTGCCCACGGCGCCGGCGAGCAGGATGCCGTCGGGGCGCAGCCGGCGGACGGCGAACTGGACGCTGGTGGCGGCGAGGAACATCACGAAGGCCATGGCGCCGGCCACCATCCGGTTGGTGGTGCCGAGGAGGCCGGAGAGCAGGGACGGGCCGAGGGAGAGGACGAACGAGGTCGCGGTGATGCCGGGGGCGAAGACGGCGACGCCCCTCAGCAGGTCGCCGCCCCGGCCTCGTGGGACGCCGGGCACCCGGATCCAGGAGCCGCCGCCGCCCCCGGCCGGCCGCGGGAGGGGCATGCGCAGGACGACGGCCAGGGCGAGGGCGAGGAGGACGGCCTCGACGGCGAAGACGGTGACGGTGGGGGCGGGGAGGGTCTCGGAGAGGACGCCGGCCAGCAGCGGGCCGAGGCCGGCGCCGAGCGCCATCGCGGTGGAGGCGAGGAGCGCGGCCTGGCGCTTGCGCGCCGGTCCGGCGACGTCGGAGACGGCCGCCATACCGGCCGAGACGACCGCGCCGACGGCGATCCCGGCGAGGAGGCGGGCGGCCATCAGGGCCGCGACGGAGTCGGCGGTGGCGAAGATCCCGCAGGCGACCGCGGCGAGGAGCAGGGCCGGGACGAGGACCGGCCGCCGGCCGATCCGGTCGGAGAGGACGCCCGAGACGAGGAGCGAACCGATCAGGCCGACGATGTAGCAGGCGAAGACGAGGGTGAGGGTTCCGCGGGAGAAGCCGATGTCCCGTTGCCACAGCGCGTAGAGCGGCGTGGCGGCGTTGGACAGGACGAACACGGCCGTCACGGGCCAGGCCGCCGCCCACACCCACCACCCGGGGGCGGCGGCGGGGGCGGGGGCGGCAGCGGCCTGGCGGGCGGGTCGTGTGGCCACGGGGGCGAGCCGGATGTCCGTCACCGGAGCTCCTTTTCGGAAGGCGGGGCGCGCCCGGGCAGGCCGGCGCGCCGTCGGCGGCACCCGGAAGGCGCCGCTGTACGAGTTATTTCGAACTTAGCATGCGGTACGATCAAAGTCGTACAGTCGGCGTTCGATGCTGATCGCCTCGCCGATCACCCGCGATCGCCCCCCCCGATCGCCCCGCGATCGCC
>NZ_JBPQTX010000442.1:0-4581 GCF_051386555.1 Streptomyces sp. URMC 126 | reverse complement strand
CCCCGCCCCTCCATCGGGCACTCCTTCACCACCCTCCCCGCAGGCCACCGCGCCATGGTGCGCGACCTGGACCGCGTCGTCCGCACCGCGGCGGGGCCGGCCGCAGCACCGGGCCCGGGGCGGTCCGCCGCCCTGTGCGCGTACACGGAAAAGCCGTCCAGGATCATCGAGCTCCGACCCGTCCGCGGCGGCCGAGCCGGCCCGGCTCCCCCTCCCCGTCCGCGACGAGCTCGCCCGACACGCGGTGGACGAGGAGCGCGAACTTTCCGGCCGCCTCGCCCCTGCCCTGACCGACAAGGTGTGGGAGGGCTCCGCCTCCCACATGCGCAAGACGGCATCTCCCTGGTCCCTGAGGTTCATGCCCGGGTGGCTGTCCTCTGTGGCCGGCCCCGTAGAGCGCTCGGGTCAAGGGATGGCTGAAGAAGCGCGGCCGGGCGGCGTGCGGGGAACAATTACTGACCGCGCTCGCGGTCCGGCTCGGTCACCGGCGTCCACAAAGAGATCACCGAGGACCGAGCCGCACTGCGAGCGCGGCGATGTCGTCATCCAGCCCGCCCCGGCTGTACCGCAGCAGGTCCCGATGAAGAGCGTCGAGCAGCACCCGGGGCCGCGCCGGGGACTGCCGGCGCATCCAGTCCTGGAGCGGGAAGAAGACCCCGTCGTGGTTACGGGCCTCGGTGACCCCGTCCGTGTAGAGAAGCAGCAGGTCACCGGGGGTGACATCGAAGACGTCGACGCGGTACGTGTCCCCGATCAGCCCGGCGAGGTTGAGCAGCGGCGACGGAGCGGACGATTCCAGCACCCGTAGCCCCCCGTCCCCCAGCAGCAGTGGTGGGGGATGCCCGCAATTCAGGACGCCGATCCGGCCGCCCTCGTGCGGGATCTCGACGAGCAGAGCGGTGGTGAACCGCTCCATGAGGTCGTCGGGCGGAAACGCGGCGCTGTACCGGGTGCTGCTGGCCTCCAGCCGGCGCGCGAGATCGCCCAGGTCGGGCACGTCGTACGCGGCCTCGCGGAACGAGTTCACCATCGCCGCCGCCGACCCGACTGCGGGCAGCCCCTTGCCCCGCACGTCCCCGATCAGCAGCCGCACCCCGAACCGGGTGTCCGCCACCTCGTAGAAGTCACCCCCGATCCGCGCCTCGGCGGCCGCGGCGAGGTAGAGCGACTCGATCTCCAGATCCCCGCACCGCCGGGGCATCGGACTCAGCACCACCTGCTGCGCCGCGTCTGCCACCAGCCGCACCTGGAACAACGTCCGCTCCCGCTGCAACCGGGCATGGCTCCCGTACGCCGCCGCCACGGTCACCGCGACGATGCCGGCCGCCGTGTACCCCGTCCCCAGGTCCGGGAACACCACCCCCAGCCCGATCATCAACAGCAGGCAGATCGTCCCCAGGAGCACCGTAGGCAGTACCGGCCACATCGCCGCGGCCAGCGCGGGCGCAGCCGGCAGCAGCCGGCTGAACGCCATGCTCCGCGGCGTGTTGTACGCCAGGCTCGCGATCACCACGGTCAGCAGCACCGGCGACAGCAGGGTAAACAGCTCCCGCCCGGCCCGCCGCCGGAACCACAGCCGTCCAGGCTTGATCACATTCCATAGCATAGCCAGGCAAGCCGGACATGGCTTCCGGGCGGAGCTGGCCGGACGCACCGGGTCCGATCGGTCCGGCCCGGATTTCCAAAGGGGCTGACCCGGCGGTGGAAGCGGCGCGGAATCCGACGCTCACGGCCGGAGCGGTCTCATGCTCCTCCCACTGCCCGACTTCGGGACGCTCCAGAGGGCCCCGGGACGGACTGGCCGCGCAGTGACCGTGCCGGTCGACGAGGCTGTGACGGGAGACGAGACCGGCCAACAGCCGCGGTGGCACCCCTTGAGATCGGAGGCGCCGAAGCCGGCGCACGGGGCCCGTGCCTGGTGAGACGGTGGCTCACCGTGAGACAGGGATGCTGGAGCGTGCCGCAGGGCCGATATGCACATTGCCGTGGAACAGAGCAAGCGCCAGCTGGAATCGGACGGCGCGCGCTACTCGTCAGAGCGGGGGTCCAGGCCGCGCCCATGCGCATCGACCAGTGCTCCCGCTCACTGCGCCCATCGGGTACGTCAGTGCTGCATCAGCGCACCCGACGGCACTTAGCGCCCTCAACCCCTGGATGGTCGGGAGATACGCGAGTCTGGCGCAACGGCGAACGGCCGGGCAGCTGTTCGCGGTTTGTCAGCTCTGCGCGCGCACCTCTCGCCACCGTCCTGCGGTGGTCTCGCTCATCGTGTAATAGAACTCGGACTTGAACTCGGTTCCGTCGCTGGAAGCCTCAGTCCAGGTCATCGGCCAGTTCCGTCGGCCGTAGTGCTTGTGCACGACGCGAGTGAAAGCGGACAGGACGCCCCGCAAACGCTTCCGATTCACGCCGAGAAGCTCGACGAGCGTCGTGTAGCTCACCCGCTCGCCGGGCTGCTTGGCCAGGATGTCCAGTACGCCGGTGACCACCCGTACGGAGTCGAGCGGGTCCTCCGTCAGTCTGCGCAGGTCCTGCGGGGTCCATTCGACGTAGGGCCATTCGCCGTCCTCAAGTGGAGTGGCGGTCTCCTCCGCTGATGGCGCAGTCGTAGTACCGGCGAGTTCCGCGAGAAATGCGTACACCTGCGTGACGTGCTGGCTCGGCACCGGTACCGAGATGAATTGCTGCTGCTCCTGCGTCATGGCATGCCTCCAAGTGAGTCCTCCGTCCGGCGGACGATTGATCTTTGCATGCCCCGCATCCCGATGTCTAGGTACTAAGGAGGACTAACGGGCAGTAAGAGTCCTTCCTAGTGCTGCTTCTCCCTGGCGGTGTGTTCCTGGCGCCGAGCTCAGCCGGTCACCCGGGGCCTTCCAGCAGGGCCTTCGCGGGTGCCGCTCATGCGCAAGACTCAGGGGCGCCGACGATCGAGGACAACGGCGAAGGGCCCCGCTGCAATCAGCGGGGCCCTTCACGTCGGCTAATGCAGGAGGTGAGGGAGGGACTCCTGCGAGCGGCCATCCGGTGCGTCCGGACTCGGTTGCCCAGACGGCGCAGGCCGAGTCGGGCCGTCTGTGTCTGCGGTGCAGGCGGCTCGTATGACGCCCAGGCCGAAGCCGGCGATGTGTGCCACCAGCGGGAGGCCACCTGCGAACGCGAGGATCTCGTTCAGCGCGGCCAGTCGGGCGCGCCTGCGACCGCATCCCATATGACGCCCTTGGGTAAGCGGACAGGCCCCGGGGCCGGAGCCTTCAGGTCCCGGTCTGCTGCTCAGCTGGGCCGTAGGTGCGTACTGGCCGAATAACAGGCGTCCAGCCATTTGGCTTCGTCCCGGCTGAGAATGGCGCCTCCGCACACAGGAGTGCTCAGCAGTCCACCGTCGATGCTCGCGTTCGCCAGCGTCCGCTTCATCTCTTCGGGTACGGCTTCGGCCATCGTCGTGGTGGGACCGTCGACTGGGCGGGGATCCCAGTCAAGGTCGGAATGCAGCAGAGTGGCAGATCTCTCACCCTTCCGCTGGACGAAGACCAGACGCTCCCCGCAGTCATTGACGAAGTAGGAAACATAGTCAGTGGCGTTGATGGGGAAGCCGCTCAACTCGGCTAGGAGTCGCCGCAGTTCGACGCCGAAGTGGGAAGTCATAGGCGGCACGCTATAGGCGATCCGACCGTAGATCGACGAGATGGGTCGAACTCGGCCGCGAAGCGGGTCATGGGACTCGTGGTCGCTTCCCGCCTGCCGTTCACGTATGGGGCGACAGCGGCCGGGGGTGGGCAGCGCAAGGCGCCCAACGAGCGAATCACAGAGGCCGCCCCGCGCTACGGCTGGAGACTGATGCCGAGATGCCCACCGCAACCCCCGCGGAAGCGTCTCGGACGCACTGGTCACCGGCCCTGGAAGGATCCGGACCGGCTGGGATTTCCAGGGGGATGGTGATTCGCAACCGGTGCCGATACCCCCAGCCGTGGAAGTGCGCCTCAGCAACCCCCGTGTCCGCCCCGTCACTGGGATGCCGGGCGTCGTGATCAGCATCACGCTGAGTGGTGGTTCGTCCATGACGAACGTCCCGCTCGCGCCCCAGGGGGCAACCCACACGAGGGCTCACCCTGGCCCGAACGTCGGCGAAGCGGACCGGGAGCCTGCTGGTGATCACTCCGGACGGGCGCGTCGCCGCCGCCTGGGCCGCGCTGGAGCGTCCGCTGCGGGGCCTGGGAGCCGTGGGCCGGGCCTGGCTGCCCGACGCGGACGCGGTGGTACGGGCGTGACGCGGCCACGTTTCGCAGGCGCTGCCGCACCGCCCCGCACGACCGCTAGCGATAGCCGGGGCGAATACTGCTACACGGAACGCAGAAGGCCCCGGCCGGTTTCCCGGTCGGGGCCTTCAAGTGCCCGGTGAGGCACTGGCGGAGGATACGAGATTCGAACTCGTGAGGGGTTGCCCCCAACACGCTTTCCAAGCGTGCGCCCTAGGCCTCTAGGCGAATCCTCCGCCGCAAACAATACAAGACGTGGAGCAGTGCTCGCGAACCCGATCCGGGGGTGGGGTCGGAGCGGAGGTCGAGAGGGGGTCTCGGGCAGGGG